>DBGBSM010000257.1:0-12369 GCA_048468815.1 Parabacteroides sp. | reverse complement strand
GCTCCCCACATGAACAATTGTTTGGCCGCTTCCATCGATTCGATACCGCCACCGATCGAAACAGGCACAAAAACACAATTAATAATTTTCCGGATGGTTTCCAAAAATTCTTCCTGACGCTTCTTCCCGCGCGTTACATTCAAAATGATCAATTCGTCAATAGAAAAAGAGAGTTTTTTAAAATTATAATACGTATTTATCCATTGAAAGTCACCAACTTTCTGTAGCCTGAAATTCCGGCTCAACATAAAATTGCCGCTATCATAAAGCAACGTAAAAATCAACCTTTTCTTTTTCATTCATTTAACATCGGAGGAAATTAGCGAGTAATGTCAACCCATTATTTTGACTTTTTTCCGGATGGAATTGAGTACCGAAAATATTATCTTTCTCGAAAGAAGCCACAAATGTTTCTCCATATGTACAAAGCCCCACGCCTTCCGTTACGGCAGTCGTCATCCGGAAACTATGCACAAAATAAAAATCCGAATTATTCGGAATATCCTTATAAAGAATCGAACGGCGAGGCACTGATACGTCGTTGAACCCCACATGAGGAACTTTCAGCCCCCCGTTATTTCCCTTTTGCAATTTATCTACATAACCGTCGAACAAGCCCAAGCCTTGTGTACAACCTTCTTCCGTACCGTTCATTCCTAATATTTGCATTCCCAAACAAATGCCAAGGATAGGTACCCCTTTGACCGCTATTTTCTTCATCACTTCGTCCAACTGACGAGAAGCAATATTTTCCATAGCAAGCTTATAAGAACCTACCCCAGGAAGAATTATTTTATCTGCCCGGTACAACTGATCCGGATCCCGGGTGTAACACGAATCACAGCCCAAGTAATTCAGCGCACTTCGAACAGAACAAATATTTCCCATTCCGTAATCAACGATCGCAACCTGCTGCATATTCAAAGTCGACACCAACTTTAAACTTAGGCATCCAACGCCCGTTGATTTTTTCGAACAGATTTTTATTCGTCCATTTATCTAATACCTCATCGAATTCTTTCTGCGTCATTTGATAATAATCCAAATAAAGCGGTACGAATTGCTCCGGATATTGATTATCATACATATTTACCAGGTTTACCGCTTGCTCCCGCGTCATCGCACCCCGGCGAATTTCAATCCCTGCATCCTGGGTAGCCCGGCCGAAACCGAACTTCAAATACATGAGGTAAGCATGTAAAGCATATAATGCCTGGTCGTTTTGGGCAAAATTGGTAAATGTTCCGTTATTCGTTTCTTCCTTTTCCTGCAAGCCGCAATGTTCTTTCGCCACCAGATAATTCCGGTACGAATCCCAGTTTTCGTAATACGACCAATGAGTAAATGTCAATTCCTTTTGCTTCACTTCCTCTTCTTGCGGAAATTTAAAGAAATAGCAATCTTTTTCATCCAATATGCCATCGGCTACCGCTTTAGCTAAAACTTTCTCGTACCCCCCTTCCAGATAAATCCGTTTCATGTACTCGATATCGTAAGTAGCCCGGTTCTTATTCTCCATCGAGCCTCCGTATTCCACTTCGCCGTCTTCGCCGTAAAACAATAACGGTACATTAAAATTAAACGCCGTACGAATCACTGCCGTGTGGATAGCAATCAACCAGCCATAATAAGGAAAACCCTTTTCTATAAAGCCATATTTGTTAAGCACCTGCATTACCTTCGGGTTCGGACTTACATGCACATGATCGTATCCCGACTGAATGAACCTCTTCAGGTTTTCATCCCCTAATGTGAGCGATAAGGCCGGACGGATAGTAATAGCCAGCGGGTTCATACCGTATTTATGTTTCAACATATAGGCCACATACGAACCGTCTTTCCCTCCGCTACAAGGTACGATGCAATCGAATCCTCCGTTTTTAGACCGGAATTTATCTAAAAGCGCCATTAATTCCTGCTGCCGGGCATTCCAATCGAGCGTTTTCTTCTCTTCAGACCATAAACAAGCGTTACATCTCCCTTTTTCATCAAATGCAATACGCGGACGCGTAGACATATTCAAACAATGCGAACACCAAAATACTTTTTGCTTTTCCATAGAATCTTTATATAATTGTTAAATTGCTGTCCAGCCGCCATCCACCACCAGGTTCTGGCCGGTAATATATTTGGCTTCTTCCGAAAGTAAAAACGAAACCGCCGGGGCGATGTCGTCGGGGTTTCCCATCCGGCGCATGGGTACCTTCGCGTTGTACCGTTCTACGAACGAAGGATGTTGGTTATCGAAAATGCCGCCGGGCGAAACGCAGTTGACGCGGATATGCTGCTTCCCGTAATAAGAAGCCAGATAACGGGTAAAATTGATAATGCCTCCTTTAATAGCCGAATACGCGGCAGGCGACGTACCGCCGTAGGCTTCGTACAACGTAAAATCGTTTCCTACCACCCCGTAAATGGAAGCGATATTCACAATCGCACCTTGCTCGCGGGAAGCCATGTAGCGGAGCGCCTGCTGGCAGAACAGGAAGCAGCTGTTCAGTTGCATATCCACATTTTTGCGCCACGAATCGTAGGGTATATCTTCGAAAAAGGCGCCCCAGTCTTTCGTACGCGGATATGCACTGTTTACCAAGCCGTCGATTCGACCGAACTTCTCGTACACCGCTTGTACCGTATCTCCGATCGACTTTTCATCCGTTGCATCCGTATGCAGCGTACAGGCGTTCCAATCGGTATCCACGTTGATGTCGGCATTCAGAGCGATTCCCCCTTTCCGGCGGATGTCGGTTACTATTTCTTTCCCGATAAGGCCCGAGCCGCCCGTTACCAATATTACTTTATTTTCGAGTATCATTTGCCAGGCAAATTTTTAAAACGTTATAAGCATCTTCTATCGTATTGAACGACCGGGATTCGCGGTTCCGCACCAAACCCACAAAATAATCCATCTGGGCGGTATACGTATCCTGAATCGTCCGGGACGATTCGAAAACCATCCGGTTACCGGCCTTCACCGTATTGGTTCGTAAATCCACCTCCCACGTTTCTTTACCGGTAACGATTTCGAGGGTACGCCTGGCATCGCGCCGGTAGTAATTCAGCACTACGCCGGCATGGAACGACGGATAAGCCAAACAGTAATTGGCATAATCGTAAGCGGAAATACCGAGGGTGGAACGGCTCCCGAAACAGGAAGTTACTTGCTCCGGCATTCCGAATAGCCAATACAAGTAATCCAGCTCGTGAATCAAATCGAGATGTACCCCGCCGCCGGCCGAAGCATCCGCACTGTACACGTTCCGGAAATCGGTTCCGGGGCGCCAGTCCGGCAGATAAGAACCGCAATAGGCATTTACTTCGTTAACTTTTACTTCCGCTCCGGCAAGCGCATTTTTTATATATTGCAAGCAATCCAGAAAACGCAGGTTACAAGCTACGTAAGTAAGCAACCCGGAATTTACGGTATCTGTTACACAAGCTTCGATATCCGGCCGGTGGGATAACGGTTTTTCGATAAAAAGCGGACATTTCAAATCCGATAATAAACGGATAGTGGAAATATGTTCGGCTGTAGGATTGGATACGATAGCAAAATCGACCTTTTTATCCTGTAGTTCGTTTAACGAGTAAATGTCGATTACCCCTTCAACTGTCCGCGAGCCTTTGCCCGAACGCAGCGCATAGATAATAAAAGGAATATCCAGGTTATGTAAGGCCTGTATATGTTTGCAGGCGATAGAACCCAATCCGGCAATCACTACATTCATAAGGTAAAATCCAATTTGCCGTTCGCGAGCAGGTAAGAAAGAAATTCGAAATCGACCGGATGGTCGAGGTCGAAGCAAAGATGCGGCACTACGTACACCAGCGATTTATCGGTAATAGCTCCCCGGTAACCCGAATCGAAGAAAACACGCCGGTAAAAGTAAAAAGAAGCGTTCAAATCGTATACCACCGGAGCCGACTGACGGGTAAACACATTTCCTTCCGGCTGCTTTACTTGGGCATAATAGCCGTTTGCCTTTTGCTCTACCATGTTGAAATAGGGGCTGCGGCCGGCCGGACTTACCGAAAACAGGTTCACGGCATTTTCATCTTGCCGCAACAAAGCAAACGCCTTTTCCAAATCTTCCAGCGTGCGCAACGGAGAAGTGACATCCAAATCGAGTACATAATCGTATTTTTTTCCGTAGGTATGTTCATAGAATTCCACGACATCCCGGATAGCGTCGATTTTCCCTACCGTATCGCCCCCTAAAGAAGCCGGCCGTTCGTAGGGTGATTCCAAACCGCAACCGGCAGCGACCCGGCGGATTTCGTCCGAATCGGTGGATAAGGCGATGTCGACCGTACCGAACCGGGCTTTAAACCGGTTCGCTACGTCGATGGTATAAGCAATCAGCGGCTTACCGTTCAGCTCTTTTATATTTTTTCCGGGGATGCCTTTCGAGCCGCCCCGGGCGCAGATAGTTATCAAAATATTCATGGAAAAGATGTGTTTATAAGTGTTTTACCAGTTCTTGCGCTTTCCGGAAATCCTCGTGTTTGCCGATGTCGATCCAGTACCCGGTAATAGGAAACCGGATTACTTTATAGCGGCGCACCACCAGCATTTCCATAAAATCGGTGGCATTGAAAAACGTACCGTCGGGAATCAAATCGAGCAACGCTCTTTTTATCAGGTAAATGCCGGCATTGGCATAATAATTATACGTGGGTTTTTCTTTTACGCCCCGGATATTCCGGCCCTCCAGCTCGAAAATGCCGTAAGGTACCGCCACCGAATACGGAACGGCGGCAACCGACATATCGGCCTCGTTTTGCTGGAAATGCAGAAAAAAATCTTCGTAATCGATGTTGGTAAACAAATCGGAATTCATTACCAGAATCGTATCGTTCGCAAAGCTTTTCACAAACTTGATCGAACCGATGGTACCCAAATACTCGGGCTCCCGTACACACTGTACCTGCACGCCCTCGTGCAACCCGCGGTAATGGGCTTCGATTTGCTCGCGCAGGTAGTTTACCGTAACGGAAATGTGGTTTATCCCGTACGAAATCAACCGGTCGACATTGTAATCGATAATCGGTTTGTCGCCTACATGCAACAGGGGTTTGGGTACCTTTTCCGTTAGCGGGCGCAACCGTTCGCCCTTGCCGCCTGCCATCAGCACAGCGTCGACCGGCAACAGCGATTTTTGCTTTTTCAGGTTGTAAATAGCCTCTATCCGGTTTTCCTCGTCCAGCAAAGGAAGCAGTGTTACCCCTTTGGCTTTCAATGCTCGGACTTCGTTTACATGAATACCCTGCGAACGGATATAATAAAAATTCCGGTTCATCGCTGCAAGGACCGGCATATCGAGCGAAACTCCTTCTATCAGCTTACGTCTTACGTCGCCATCGGTAAGCGTGCCTACCATACGCCGGTTTTTATCTACCACGAATAAAGTCAACGCGTCGTCCGACAAGTTATTCAAGGCAATCAACGCTTCCTTCACCGTAGCGTCGTCCGACAGGATAAATTTCGCTATTTCAGTCATATTGCAAATCATAAAACGATTTTCGCACCAAGCTCTCCAGCGGAAAGCTCCGCAGCACCTCCGTTATCTGCCGTGCCGTGCCGGCCTTTTCGTACGGGTTCGTTACCGTACGGGCCGCTTCGCGTACGCTACGGCTCGTTACCTGGGCAAGACCTTCGCGAATCGCCTCGCCGATCACCCCGCAATGCACCACGCTCGGGGCTGCGATGCGCCCTTTCTGCCGGTCGCCTATATCGAGCGTAGGGATGCCGAACGAGGGTACCTCCAGGATACCGCTCGATGAATTGCCTACCACAGCCGTTACGTACCGCAGAGCGGATAAATAACGCTGTAACCCCAGCGACGGGAACACTACGCTTCGCTCCGGATGCCGTTGCACGAACTCGTTGACGAGCCGGATAATCACCCGACCGTCGGTGTCGGAGTTGGGCAAGGTAAAAACCAGCCGGTAATCCGGATAGGCTTCGAGCGCCTCCAGCAACCGGCGGCATTGTTCTTCGGCCGTACTGTTTTCCAACGTAACGGGATGAAAGGTTACCAGGAACGACTTTTCGCCCAGCGCCAAGCCGAGCGATTGTTCCAGTTCCTCTTTCGACAGGCAAGGCACCTGCTTTATATTTTCCACCCCCAGCGCTCCTACGTTGAATACCCTGTCGGGCGACTCGCCTAACTGGATAACGCGCCGGCGGTAAACCTCGGTGGAAGTGAAATGCAGGTGGCTCATCTTGGTTACGGCGTGCCGCAAAGCATCGTCGTAAGCGCCTTCGGTAATTTCGCCGCCGTGCAGGTGGGCTACCGGGATTTTATAAAACAAAGCGGCCGGAACCGCCGCCAGCAGTTCATACCGGTCGCCCAATACCACGACGATATCCGGCTGCAACTCGGCGTAAGCGTCGGCAAAACCGAGCATTCCCACACCGACCGACTTGCCTGTTCCCGCCGGCGTATCGGACGACAATAACATTTCTATCTTCTTGTCGATACGAAATCCGCCGGCTTCTATTTCGCGGTAAGTAAGGCCGAACTCGGGCGACAGGTGCATATTGGTAGCGATTACCTGGAGCTCCAGCGCATCGTCGGCCTCGATTTGCCGCATCAACCCGCTTAACAAGCCGTATTCGGCACGGCTCCCCGTTACCACACACACTTTTCTCATAATTCGATTAATTCGTCGGGGCGGTAATCCCGCGCAGCCTGCTTGCCTATGATTTCGTTCCAGCGCATCGGCGACACGCCGGTACCCGGACGTTTTACCGTCAGGTTGGCTTCCGTAAATACCTCCCCTTGCCGGATAAAGCAGGCCGCCACGATGCTTTTACGCGCTACCGCCCGGTTTTTTGCCTCGGAAGGCGTAATTTCTTTTTCCGCACTGCCCAGCGCTTGCTCAATGTTCCGGATAGCCTGCACCATCGCTTTCAGTTCGTGCGGCTCCAGCGAAGCCCGGTGGTCGGGGCCCTCCATCGTTTTATCGAGGGTAAAATGCTTTTCGATTACCGTAGCTCCCAACGCCACGGCGGCAACCGGCACCTCGATGCCGGGCGTATGGTCGGAGTATCCCGTTGCTATCCCGAAACGCTCTTTCAGTGCCGGCATAGCGCGCAGGTTCACATCCTGCATCGGGGTAGGATACTCGGTGTTGCAATGCAACAAGGTAAGTTGTTGTTTAGTAAGCCCTTCGTCGAGGAATACCTGTACGGCCGCTTCTATATCGGCTAAAGTGCACATGCCGGTGGAAAGAATCACCGGCTCGTGCCGGGAAGCGATTCGCTTGAGGTAGGGATAATTGGTTATCTCGCCCGAGGGCACTTTCCACAAGCCTAACCGGAGGGAGGCCAGGAAGTCGATACTGGGCAAGTCGAACGCGGTGGAAAAAAATTTCACCCCTTGCCGCCCGCAATATTCTATCAACCGGAAATGGAGCTCCTCGCTCAATTCCAGCTTTTTAAGCATCTGGTACTGGGTTTCGCCTTTCGTCGGGGCGGCGGCTTGCTGGTATTCGGCTTTGGGCGCCGAGCCGGAAACGAGCCGGTCGGCTTTGAATGTCTGGAATTTTACATAATCCGCGCCCGCCTCCGCCGCCACGTCGATTAACCGGCGAGCCGTTTCGGGCGACCCGTTATGGTTCACCCCCGCTTCGGCTATAATAAGTGTTTTCGCCATGCTACAGCTTGATTTTCAATTCGGCGGGATTGCCCGAGTAAACGCCTTTCTTACGCAGGCTTTTCCGTACCAGCGAACCGGCTCCCACCACACATCCGGCGCACACCGACGTGCCGTTTACCATCACCGACTGGCTGCCTAAAAACGCCCCCTCGCCTACCTGACAATCGCCGTTCACCATCGCTCCGGTGGAGATATGGCAATAATCGCCTACCACCGCATCGTGTTCGATATTGGCAAACGTGTTGATAATACAACCGCTGCCTATCCGGGCGCCGGCATTCACCATCGCCCGGTGCATCACTACCGTTCCTTCGCCTATTCCGGCATACGCCGACACGTAAGCGGTAGAGGCTACCACCGTAGCCAGCCGGCCACCGGCCGCTTTGACTCGTTCGTGCAGCTTAATCCGCACTGCAGGGTCTTTGATATGGCCCACGGTAACGATAAATTCCGCTTGCGAAACATAGGCGGGTATATCGGCATCGGTTCCGGTAACGGTGTGTTTCAACACGGTTTTACCTACGTTTTCGGGAGTGTCGAGGATGGCCAGAACAGTATAGCCGGCGCTTTCCGCCGCTTCTATCACCGATTTGCAATGGCCGCCGCCACCGATAAGCACCAATTGTTTCTGTTCCATCACAACCGTACGCTGCTGGGGATATTCACTACGCGCTCTTCGAACCAAACGGTGTTTTCCAACCCGTCGGTCTGGCAATGCGCGAACATGGGCAACTTATTCATGAGCTGCCACACAGGCCGCGTCATCACCCCGTGGTCGTTGGTATAGGCCAGGAACGCTTGTTGCGCCGCTTTGTCTTTCAAGATAACGGCATTAAGCCAGTAATTGGAGCGGCAGTTTTCCGGCTCTGCGAAAAATCCGATTTCGCTCCCGGCAAAGAACCGCTTATATCGTTCGGCGGTTTCGCGTTTGTTCGTAACGAAACGCTCCAGGCTTTCCATCTGGGCACACCCTAACGCCGCATTCAGATTCGGCATCCGGTAGTTGTAACCGATATGGTCGTGCACGAATTCCCACCGGTGGGGCACTTTGGCCTGGGTAGTAAGGTGCTTGGCGTACCGGCCTAATTCTTCGTCGCGGAACAAGAGCATGCCGCCTCCGCCCGTGGTGATGGTTTTGTTCCCGTTAAAGCTCAGGGCGCCTACTTTGCCGAACGTGCCGGTATGGCGTCCCCGGTAGAAACTGCCCAGACTTTCGGCCGCGTCTTCCACCAGCTCAATTTGATATTCGTCGCACACGGCCGCCAGTTCGTCTATCTTAACCGGGTGGCCGAACGTGTGCATCGGTACGCAGGCTTTGATGCGGCGTCCGGTGGTTTTATTGTAGCAGCAGCCGTTTTTAAGTTCGGCATGCGCAGCAAGCCAGTTTTTCACGGCTCCGGCCGACAGCCCCATCGTGTCGCGGTCTACATCCAGGAAAACGGGATGGGCGCCGATATAGCTGATGGCGTTCGCGGTAGCGATAAAGGTAAGGGCTTGCGTAAGCACTTCGTCATCGCGTTCAACGCCCGCCAGCAACATAGCCATGTGAAGCGCGTTGGTGCCGTTTACGCAAACCACGGCTTTGGCCGCGCCGGTATAGGCGGCTACCATTTCCTCGAACCGGTCGACGAACTTGCCCACGCTCGAAACGAACGTGGTGTCGATGCAGGCTTCGAGGTATTTCTTTTCGTTCCCCGCAAAGCAAGGGGCATGCAAAGGCACTACCTCTCCCTCCGGATACAGGCTCCGGATAAAACCGACTACTTCGTTATACATTATAAATATCCGCTTTGTATTTTTTCAGGTTCTCCGGGTCGGAAAACCAGTCGATGGTTTCCTGCAACCCGCGTTCGATGGTATACGCCGGCTCGAAACCGGTAAGCGACTTGATTTTCGCATTATCGCCCCACAGCCGGAACACTTCCGAGTTCTTCGGACGCAGCCGCTGCGTATCTTCTACGAATTCCACCTCGGCATGCATCAGCCGGGCAATCAGTTCCAGCGTATCGCGCATGGAGATTTCGTAATTGCTGCATACGTTCACTTCCTGCCCCACGGCGGCATCGCACTGCGCAAGCTCGATAAAGCCCCGGCAGGTGTCTTTTACGAAATTGAAGTCGCGTGTGGGGGTCAAATCGCCCAGCCGGATGGTTTTCATCCCGTTCTTTATCTGGGTGATGATGGTTGGGATGATAGCTCGCGCCGATTGTCGCGGACCGTACGTATTGAACGGACGCACCACGACGACCGGCAATTCGAAGGCGTTATAGAAACTCATCGCCATCGCATCGGCGCCGATCTTGGTGGCTGAATAAGGCGATTGCGGTTGCTTGGGATGCTTTTCGTCGATAGGCACGTACCGGGCGGTACCGTACACCTCGGAGGTGGAGGTTACCAACACCCGCTGCACGCCGTTTTCTTTCGCGGCCTGGCAGATGTTGAGGGTGCCTTTTACGTTGGTATCCACGTAGCTGTCGGGAGCCACGTACGAGTAAGGAATGGCAATGAGGGCGGCCAAGTGGAAAACCATCGCCACATCCCGGGTGATATGCTTGCAGAAATGCGGGTCGCGCACGTCGCCGGTTACTACTTCGAGGGCCGGATGTCGCATCCCGTCGAGCCACCCCCAATAATTAAACGAGTTATAATACGACAACGCCCTTACCCGATAGCCTTGCTCCAATAACATTTCCGTGAGGTGGGAACCGATAAAGCCGTCGGCGCCTGTAACCAATACTTTTTGCATAGAGAGTTTATAAGTGATTGTTTTTCTTAATCGCTAAAAAGTCCTTGACCAAAATCCATCCCCCGCTTACAAAAGCCGCCAGAAAAACAAAGACGACCAACAAAAACAGCTTATTCGGCCGGGCAGCCCCTAACGGTACCTTGGCCGGCTCGATTACCGTATAAACCGGCGTCTGCTCCTGAACCTTCACCCGGTTCATTTCCAATTGCTGAGCCATCTGGTTATAGACGTTATAGGCCAGTTCCATTTCGTTTTTCAACCGATCTTCTTCGGTCTTCGAACGGGCCGAAATTACGTTCCGGTTCTCGTCAGTATAACGGGCGTAAGCCTGCTGCGCTTCGTAATAAGCAGCCTTGGCTTCGCTATAAAGTTTTTCGGTAAAAACCAAATCGTGCTTGGCTTTACTGGTACGATAGTCGATAATATAGTGTTGTAACCGCGTAAGAACCGAATCCATAACCACGGCCGATACCAACGGATCCTGCATCACGGTACTACCGGTGATAGCCCCCGTTTTTTTATCCGCCTGAACCGTAATTTTCTGACGCAAAGAATTTACAAACGACTCCTGCTCCCGGCTTAAACGGAAAGGATCGAGTTCGGATACATCGCCCTCGGGCTGCTTGTCTTTGAAAAGCGACAGCGTCCACCCCAATACCTTAAATGGCGCGCCTGTAACGTAACTCCACCAAGGAGCACGCTGATGCTCGGTAAGGTAATCGTATAATGTCGTACGGAGCTTGCCGTTCTGCGTTTCGACAGGCATGGATATAAATTCGAGGAGGAAAGGGGTGCTTTGCACAATATCCGGATAAAGTTCGACTGATAAAGCATCCTCGCCCGTTATGCCGGAACCCAGGTTAATGCCGGCCATCGCAGCCAGCCCTCCCAACTGACCCATCCGGTTACTTTGCGAATTTTCCGGGCTGAGTTTAACATCCGTCTTATATTCTTTCGGGATACTGAAAGCGATAATCAGACCGATAACGGCACCTACTCCACAAGCCTTAAAGATAAACTTACGTTGCTTCCAGAGTTTACGTGCTAATTCTACCAAGTCGATTTCCTGTTCGGAAGAAGAAGGGGATGTATTAAGTCGTTCGTTTTCCATTTCCATTTGTAACTAAGCTAAAAAATAACAGAGCGTATCCGAAGGGCCATTTGAACTCTAAAGCGCACTTCCCGGTTTTGTTCGAGCCGAAGCGGCCTGCATTTTCAAACGCCTGTCGCGCACCTTGTCGAACACCACGTTCATCACCGTCCAAACAACGATGTCGCCCACAAACAACAAATTGATATTCACGTACGGCTGCAACCAAATATTCAACAGCGCAAACAAGCACGCGATACCCAGAATGCTCACCATCGTTTTACGGTGGCTCACACCCATAGCCAGAAATTTATGATGAATATGATTCTTATCCGGCTGGAACAACGGACGCTTCAACCGCAAACGAAGCAGAACTACCCGCATCACATCGAGCATCGGAACGATAAGCGTGGAGAAAGCAATCAGAATAGCCCCGTCGCTAAGCAAGCCCGTCAACCCCGTATTCATGGCGTACTTGATGGTAAGAAACGAGAGGATATAACCCAACGTGAGCGAACCCGTATCCCCCATGAAAATCTTCGTGCCGCTCTCGGCGCGCCCGAAAACGTTATAATAAAAGAACGGCAACAGAACCCCGAACACGGCAAAAGCCAGAATCGAATAACAAAGGAAACCCTTCTGTAAAAACAAGATACCCAGGGTAACGAGCGCCACGCTGCTCAAACTCGATGCCAACCCGTCGAGCCCGTCGATCAGGTTGATGGCGTTGGTGATAAAAATCACCAAAAGCAACGTAAGCGGGATACCCATATACCACGGAATGGCATGAATACCGAAAAGTCCGTAAAAATCATTGAGGTAAACCCCGGAAACCGGGAAGAAGGGCGACGCGCCTAACTGGATAAGGA
>DBGBSM010000256.1:0-19082 GCA_048468815.1 Parabacteroides sp. | reverse complement strand
GCCGAGCAAAACCGTGAGAGAGTGTTTCCCGGCAAATACCGGCGACCAGGTAAGGGTATTTTCGTTAATCCAGCTCTGGTTGTCGATGTGAGCCAGGATGCCGAGGCTGTTATTCAAATTGCCCAGCGGGGTAGACTTGGGATAAAACTGCGCGTCTTTCAGGCCGTATATATCGTACCCTACGGTTGTTTTCAACACCAGGTCGTCGAGAATATCGTATTGTGCATAGCCGTTTAAAATGGTACGGCGAATCGTTTTCTGCATGTCGATGGCCTCCACCATATTCAACGGGTCACTTTTATAACCCGCCTTGTCGCTGTCGATTACCCCCTGGTCGACACCGGCTCTCCTCAAATAGCTTTGTGTGGTTTCGTCCAGTACGAATGGACGCGCCAGGAGGGCCCCCACAATGGTTCCCACGGCAGTTCCGTCGCCTCCGCCCGTAGGAACGCCGTCGTCTTTGATCTGGCTGAAATTGATGTCGGCACCCACCTTCAGTTTCTTAGAGAAACGATGGTCGACGGTAGCTTTCGCCGTTAATTTCTGCCAGTCGGTATTCTTTACGATCGATTTGTCTTGCATAAACGAGCCCGAAATCATAAAATTCGTATGCTCCGAAGCGCCTTGTACCGATAAGGAATGGGTTTGCACGAAACCGGTGCGGTATACCTCGTCTTGCCAATCCACCGACCGGATGTTCGGATCGAACTCCCACATCTCGCCGGTTTTCTGGTTGGTAAACATTTTATTGTTCGGATTTTTCTCGTTCTGGTATTGCGCATATTCTCCGAAGCTCATCATTTCGTATTTCCGCGGCAATCGCTGCATGCCGAACGAGGTATTGTATTGTATTTTACTGCCGCTGACGCGCCCCTTCTTCGTGGTAATCAAAATAACGCCGTTCGCCCCTCTGTTGCCGTATATGGCCGTGGCCGAAGCGTCTTTCAACACCTCGATGGAAGCGATGTCGTCAGGATTCACTAAAGCGAACGCACTCATCGTTCCGCTTTTATCCGACATCCCGCCTCCTCCGGAAGTGGCCGCATCGAAAAGGGGAAACCCGTCGATCACCACCAGCGGTTGCGTAGACCCGGTAAGCGAGTTGGCTCCGCGAATCAACATATTCGATGCGGCTCCGGGCTGTCCGCCGCTCGACTGTACCATCAGGCCCGGCACGCTTCCCGACAGGGCGTCGTCGAGCGAAGTAAGCATCCGGTTCTGCAAGCTCTCCGTTTTTATCGAGGCTACCGAACCGGTTAAATCCTTCCGGCGTGCGGTACCGTACCCGATTACCACCACTTCGTCTACCTGTACCGATGCAGGCGCGAGGGTTACGTTTATTTTTACCCGGCCGCCTACCTGCACACGCTGCGTTTCGTAGCCGATAAACGAAAACACGAGCACATTGTTACCGCCGGGTACGGCCAGCGAGTAATTCCCGTCGGCATCGGTAACGGTTCCTTGTTGCAGCCCGTCGATGGCTACCGTTACCCCAGGCATGGACAGGCCGTCGGTATCGTCGACATGCCCGCTGATTTTAATCTGTGCAAAAGCCGGAACACAGCCCAGCATCAGGCACAACATAAGTATATATCTATTCATGGAATTCTGGTTTAATTAATTATATATCGTATGAGTCTTCGAGCAAATTGATTTCGATCTGGTCCAGGAAAATCGTAACGGGGCTTTCCGGTACCGGTTTTTTAAATACGAAGAAAGGATAGGTGTTGAGCAAACGGTCGGGAACGGATGCGCCCGTAATGTCGGTATCTCCCACCTCGAACTCATAGCAGAACGCTTTCCATTCGGTACCGAGCACGATGTCGCTATCGTAAACCAGCCGCGACTCGGTAGTTTGGTAAACGAGCGGTATATCCGGGTAATAATCGGCCCATCCGGTAGCGATAGCGCTCTGAGCCACCGCATCGAACATATAGTCGTACGTAGCGTTGATGAGTATCATTTCGCCGATGGAATACGGGCGGTCGCTTTTCGCATAAAACGTAAACTCGTATTTTTTACCTTTTTCTAACTTGGCATTCGATACCCACATATCGCGCGGGAAGAATTGCCAATCGTTCAATCCGTCGTAGTCGATGCGGATGGCATGCTCCGTTCCGTACGCTCCGCCGTTGCACCGGGTAGCGACGCCGGTATCGAAGATATTCGCACTTCCGTTCCACACAATCCAGTAACCGATGCTTTTTCCCGCGTCGGCCGCCCAACTGTCGGTATCGAACCCGGTCATGGTACGCAGCATGGGGTACGGCCCTACGTGAATCGTTTTTTTAAGTACCTTTTCGGCCTGGTCGGTTTCCCGTTTTATCACGACCGAAACTTCCACGTCGCCTTTCCGGCTCCACCTGACACTCGGAGATTGTTCGGCAGAAACAGCCGGCTCGCCGCCCGGGAAAGTCCATTCGAAACTCGTAGGCTCGCCCGTACACCGGAGGTCGAAACGGACGAGCCGGTCTACCGGCACACATCCCATCGGGGTAAGCGCAGGTATTTCCAACTCGGCCGTCAGCAGCGATTTTACCTCTACGAAAAAATCTTGCGTTTCCGACCGGCCGTTGTCGTATACTACGCTCAACGAGCATTTTTTCTTTCCCTGTTTAGTAAAGGAAACGTTCACGACCGGCTCGGTAGCACCGGCCGGTACACCGTCTTCGAACGTCCAGGCGCGCGAGACGATTCCCAAAGAGAGATCGGTTACTTCGAAAGGTTCGTCGATCAACGCCGACTCTCCCTCCAGACGAAACTGTAATTCATGAATATCGCTTTTCCATTCCTGCTCGTCTTTACAGGAAAAGAATAACAGCGAAAAGGCGCCAAGCAATAGCAGCGCTTCGAACTTGTTTTTCATCATAATAAAAAATGGAATTAGATTTACCGCATCAAAAATAGCGGAATACCCGGCGGCGGGGAAGCCGGAATCGCTCACAAAGTAGTAAAGCCCTATGCGCACACTGATACGAATCGTTCAAAAATTCGCGATTTTACCGCAGAGTTACTTTATAAGGGCTATGAAAGGTCTTCTTTTTTAAACTGTTTGGGTAAATAACCGAATTCTTCCTTAAAAACTTTACCGCAATACGAAAGATTATTGAAGCCTACGCTATACATCACGTCGCTCACCGAAGAGTTGTCTTTGACTAAAATCTGCGCCGCCCGCTTCAAGCGGATACTGCGGATAAACTGTACCGGCGACAGTCCCGTCAGGAATTTTATCTTCCGGTACAACTGCGGCCGGCTGATGCCTGCCTCTTTGGCTAATTCGTTTACGCCGAATTCCGGGTCGTGCATGTTTATTTCCACTACTTCCATGCATTTGCTCAGCAAACGTTCGTCGGAAGTAGATACAGTAATCTCGGAAGGCTCGGGAACCAACCGGGTACGGAACAATTCTTTCATGCACCTGCGCGATAAAATCAGGTTCCGGATACGGGTACGCAGCAACCGGACGCTGAAAGGCTTGGTAACGTATGCATCGGCTCCGGTAGCGTATCCTTCTATTTCGTACGACAACATATCGCGGGCCGTAAGTATCAGCACGGGAATATGGGAAGTATCGAGGTTGCTTTTTATTTTTTCGCACAGTTCGATTCCGGTCATCCCCGGCATCACGATATCGGTAACGATCAAATCGGGCAGTTCGGTGAGAATGGTTTCGTAAGCTGCCTGACCGTCGGGAGCGGTTAGTACGGTGTACTCCTTTTCCAACGCCTGTTTCAGGTAATTGCGCAACGAATCGTTATCCTCGGCAATCAACACGGTCGCTTCTTTATAAGCCGGTGTATTTTCTTCCGCCACTTCCTGGTCGTACGAACAGTCGTCTAAAATTTCCTCGTGTATCCCGTGATGCTCCGGCCGGCCGGTTTGCCGTATTTCGTTTTCTTCGAAATGCGTACGTCCTTTCAGTAAACGCACATAAAATTTCGCACCGTTGCCGGGCTCCGATTCAACCCAAATCTTTCCTTTATGCTGCTCTACGATATAACGAGCCAGTGAAAGGCCGATGCCGGTGCCGCCCCGGGTACCGATATTGGAGCTTTGATAAAAACGGTCGAATATCTTTTCCAGGTCCGCTTTCACGATTCCTTCGCCGTTGTCTTCCACGCAAAGCGTATAATCGTGCTCCGTTTCCCGGCAGCTAACGCGGATAAGTCCGTTCGCCGGTGTAAATTTGAGCGCGTTGGAAAGCAGGTTAACCACTACTTTCTCCAGCTTTTCCTTATCGGCATACACCGGAAGGCACCCTTTCAATTCGTATTCTATCGCGATGTTCCGCTTCCGGACGGCCGGTTTGAACAGCATAACGATTTCTTCGATAAAAAGCATAAGGTCTATTTCTTCCGCCTGTAGCTTCATCATGTTGTTGTCGTACTTACGGATATCCATGATTTGCTCGACCAACGCCATCAACCGTTTCACGTTCCGGTTCACCAGTTTGAGCTTGGTACGAGTGGTATTGCCCAGCATCGGATTGGAAATCAATTCTTCGACAGGAGCCACGATTAAGGAAAGGGGCGTTTTTATCTCGTGCGAAATATCCGTAAAGAATTTCAGTTTATTATGCAGGTTTTTTTCTTGCTCGCGGTGTAACCGGTTTTCCATCTCCCGCCGGTGCCGCCGCTCCGATTTGCGTACGGCCGACCGACGAAACAAATACAAAAATAAAGCGAAGGCGCCCAGATAGGTACCATAGGCCCAGCGCGTATGCCAGAAAGGCGGCCGTACCACCACTTCCAGCACAGCAGGCACGGCACTCCATACGGCATCGCTGTTAGCGCCGTACACAATCAGTTTATAAGTGCCGTGGGGTAAGTTGGTGTAAACCCCGTAGGCCTTTTTCGCATCCGTAAAATTCCAGTTTTCATCGAACCCTTCCAGTTTATAACGAAACAGGTTGTACGACGGAGAGGCATAATGCAGCGCGGCAAATTCGAACGTCAGGTTATTCTGGTCGTAATCCAATATCACCGAACGGCGGCCATTCAGCGAATTCGGCAGGATAACCCGCCCTCGAATCGTATCGCCTACCCGGATTTCGGTGTTAAACAAGCGCAGACCCGTTAAAACCGCTTTCGGGGGAACAGGATTATCGGAAATACTGTCGGGGTAAAATATATTGAATCCTTTTACCCCGCCGAAAACCATTTCGCCGCTGTTTAACCTGCACGAAGCCCATATCTTGAACGAATTGCTCTGCAGGCGGTCTTTTACCGTATAATAACGCAGTTTGCCCGAATCCGGATTGAATTTGGCGATACCGTACCCTCCTATCCAGAAATTTCCGCGCCCGTCTTCCAGTAACGTTTCGAATTCATTATCCACAAACGGATATTGCGGCTTCTTATATGCTTTAAAAACCGGATCGACCTGTTCGAAACGGCCGGATACCAGCTTATTAAGGCCGCCCCCCAAGGTAGCTATCCAAAGAGCGCCACTCCTGTCCTGATGAATCACCGATACGAATTTCCCGCTGAAACCATTTTTTTCATCGGCATAGATTCGCCTGATTCTTACACCTACGTCTTCGACCGTAAGCTTGTTCAAGCCGTCGCGGGTACCGATCCAGAGTGTTTTCAATGCGCTTCCGGGCTCTACGAATATATCGGTAACAAAATCGTCGGACAAGGAATTCTCGTTCAATGCATCGTGTTTGTAGTGTACGAACTGGCCGCGGTAATAATCGTTCGCACCGGGAATATAATTGTAAACCCCGTGGGAGGTGCTCAACCACAGGGAACCGTCGCGGTCTTCCACGATTTTATAAATGCTCACCCGACTTTCCATTTCTATCTTTTTCACGTCGATACGGGAAGCAGTAAGAATCGTGCGGACGCTCCCGGCAGAAATAACGTAAAGACCTTGCCAGGTACCCACCCACATCGCTCCGTTTTTATCCTGGTAAAAAGCGGATACGTCGGTTAAGCCGCGTTCCGGCAAGCCGGCTTTCAGCAGGTTGGTAAACGTGCCGCTTTCCCAGTCCAGTATTTCGATTCCGCCGCCCCGGGTACCGATCCACAGCAACCGGGCCGAATCTTCGGCAAAAGTGATAATCCGGTTCTGCCCCAACACGCCTTCCGCTTCCTGCAAAACGGTATACAATTCGATTTTTTTATCGTGTATATTCACTTTATCCACCCCTTCGCCTATCAGCCCTATCCAAAGTACTCCGGAAAAATCTTCGCATAAAGCCCGTATCTCGTTTCCGCTCAAGCCGTTCCGGTTAAACAAATCCGAATAAAAGCGGCCGGTATAGCGAAACTCCTTATCCAACACGTAAAGCCCTTCGCTGTCGGTTCCTACCCAAAAACGTCCGGACGAGTCGCAGCACAAGGAAAGCACCCCGTAGCCGGCCAACTTGGTAAGACGTTGCCGCGAAGCATCCAGTAAAAACAACCCGGAAGCGGAGCCTATCAGCACGTCGCCGCCGGAAAGCATCTTCAACGCATGGGTGGTTTGGTTTATTTCGTCCCGGAATAAGGAAGTAAACTTACCGGAACGCGCATCGAAAGTTAAAATCCCCGTATTGGTAGCTAACAGGAAAATACCGTCGTTCATTTCACAACCGCGCAATATCAGTTCGCGGGAAGGCGGAGTATACGAAACGAAGCCATCCGACTCCCGGCACGAAAGCCCGGTATCGGTACACACCCATATCACATGGTGCCGGTCTTCGAAAACGGCATTCACTACATTTCCCACCAACGAAGAAGCATCGCCGGGATTATGCAGATAAGAGGTGATTCGCTCGGTGCCGGGATGGTATACATTCAAGCCGCCGGCTTCCGTACCTATATATAATAAGGAGTCGTGTGCAACGAACAGGGAAAGAATCCGGTTATTGGAAAGAGCGGAGTTGTTAGTGCGGTAAATTTTCATGCGGTTACCGTCGTACTTACACACGCCGTTATAAGTACCGAACCAGATAAATCCTTCCCTATCCTGCACCACAGCGTTTACATCGCTATGCGACAATCCGTCGTTTACGGAAATATTTTCGAAAAGCAAATCGTTCCTCGTATTGTTACGGCCTTGCACACACCATGCGGTCAAACAGGTCAACACACATGTTATCATCAGTTTCATCATCCGGCGGTTTCCTCCCTTTTGTACTTATAAACCATACCGATTCCTTCTTCGAATACCCGACATAAACTTGCCGCTACACCGGAGAGAAAAGAATGGATAAAGTTCGTAAAGTTAAGTGTTAACTTATTTTATCGGGTTCTAAAGTAGTGAATGCGAACGAAAAAAACAAGGCATATAGAAAAAAACCGATTTAAAGATAAGAACGATACGAACCGGATACCGCTCGGGTAAACTCTTTTCAGGCAGTCGATGCAACCCGGCCCTTTCCGGAACGAAATACAGTAAAGGAGCGCTCCGTAAGGCCAAAACAAAAAATACGGAGCACCCGACCGTTTGCTCCGTACTCGTTCGCCTTTTTTAAACAGGCGTATCGTTTCCCTTTTTCCGGAATCAAAGTAGGGTCGGAATCAGGAAGATAAGTTTACTTTTTACAGGCTTCTTTCAGCTTTTTCCACCGGTTGCCCAAGGCTGCGATGTCGAGAGGCCGGTCGCGTTTCACCACTTCGTACATAAACGGGCCGCGGTAACCGGTTTCGTGTAGGCCGTTCAACAGAGCCGTCCAGTCGATTACGCCCTCGCCGGGCAGCCAGTGCTTTTCGTCCGTGCCGTCGTAATCCGACATATGCGTGGTACCGATACGTCCCCGGGTATTGGCCACGAACGAGGCGTGCGATTCGCCGAGCAAGTGGTTCACATCGAAACAGATACCGGTATTGTCGATGCCGTCGATGATGCGGAGCAGCTCGCCGGAGTTACGCCCCAAGCAGGTGCGCGGCAGGTTCTCTACCAACAGCAGAATGCCGTATCCGGCGGCTTTCGCAGCCAACTCGGAGAGCGACTCGCGACTGGCCGCTATCCGGGCTTCGCGTTCTTCGTCGGCAATCGGCTCGGCGCTGGGATGGATGACGAACCGTTTAGGCGCCAGCAAACGGGCGCTCGTTTCCATGTCCTGCGCCGAAAGACGCACGGCTTCGCGGCGCGCCGAGTCGTTTACCTGCGAAATGTCGTACGCTCCGCCGTAAGGGATATGCACCGTCCAGACGGTAATGCCGGCCCGGTCGCACCGTTCCTTAATCGCTTCGGCCCACTCCTCGATTTCGGCCGGCGTGGCTTCGGAAGGGAAAAGCCAGTCTACTTCGAGGTAATTCAGCCCGTTGGCTTTCATGGCGGCCAAGTCGCTGTCGGTGATATGTAAAAATACATCGTCGTTGGCCGAGCCGGCCTCCCAGGCGTCTAACCCGGTTTTGTTACAGGTGCAGGCGGTCGAAGCCAGCAACAGGGCAATCGCCCCGATCAGATTTTTCATTTCTTCGGTGATTTAATAAGTTAGATAAAAATGCGTTATTACGCTCCCGTGGTCGGAAGGCCAGAAGGGAGGGGCGTAATCGAATACGCGACTGTAATACGGAGTAAGGCTTTTGCCCCGGTAATAGATAAAGTCGATGCGGTCGCGGATGCAGTTCTGGGCTTGCGTTACGTGGTTGATTAACGGCGACCAGGTAAAGCCCGGGTCTTTCAGCGGGTCGGGATTGATTTCGCGGAAACTGTCGTTGAATCCGCTCGCGAGCATGCTACGCGAAGTAGGCCAATCCGCTACCAGCCCGTTATGCAACTCTTGCGTGCGGACGTTCCAGTCGAGGTGCGAGCCGCAATTAAAATCGCCTACCGCTAATACGGGCACTTCGTCGGCGCGTGCGATATAGGGGGCTATTTCGCTTAGAATCTGTTCGATTTCTTTCTGGCGGGTCTGTTTTTCTTCAACAGCCAACTTATCCGCCACGGCCTGTCCTTGAAACAAATCGCAGATATCGGGGCTGGCGCTCAGCCACAAGTCGAAGAAGGCGAGCTTTTTCCCTTCGCCCAAATCGAGCAAAGCGCCTCCCGAATAGAAGGGTTTGAACACGGGAATCGTGCTTTCGATGGGGTACCGGCTCATAATGCTCAGGTTCGAGCTGATGAGGTAAAAGTAATAGCCTAACGAGTCGGCGATAATAGCGCCGGAGCCGTAAGTTTCTATCAGCCCGATTACATCGGCGTCGTTCGTTTTCAAGACGTCGATTACCCGCTCCACTCCTACGTGCTGTCCGGAACGGTGACCGCCGTGCCAGATATTCCATACCTGTACCTTCAGCCGGTCGGGCGCCACGCATGGCACGGCGGACGCCTTACCGGGCAGCAGGGAGGCGTATTCTTCCCGCACCCGGGCGGCAGGCAGCTCGCCATTGCCGATGCGCACTTCGTCGATGTAGCCGTTGAAGGCTGTCCACTCGCCGCGCGAGCCCCAGTCGGTATATTCGTCGGCGCCTCCGATAACGGTGGCTTGTTCGCTGCAAACGTCCGACAATCCGGCCAGGTTATAGATGGCTACGTTCCGGCCGTCGAAGTAAAAGCGGCCTTCATGCTTGTCCCGGTCTACTGTTACGGCAATCTGGTGCCACGCGCCGTCGTTCACGGCTTGCCGCTCGGCGGTAGGCTCGTAGCTATAGGTATTCTTGCCGTCGCTGATTTGAAAGAACCAAGCGCCGCGGTCGCCAGTGCCAAGTATCCAGCCGGGCTTATCGTAATCCGCGCTTTTTTTGTTGCTGAGGATAGGGGTTCCCTGACGCGCCCCGGGCTTGGTTTTTACCCAAACGCTGAGAAAGAAGTTCTTCCGGTAATCGGGCGTTTCCGCCTTACCGAGCACGACGGGGATGCGTACGGGTGCGTCGCCGCTGAGGTCGAGCGCGCGACCTTTCAGCCCGGCGGAATAGACGGAGGTAAACCCGGTATGGGCGTACTCGAAGGTTGCCAGCCGTTCGCGTACCTTTTGCACGGGGGGCGTTTCGTTATCGAAACTTTTATAGGTAATCTGCCCGTAACAGGGGCAGGCTACCAAACAGAGAAAGAAGTAATTCAATAGTTTCATATTGTTCTGTTATTAATAAATACAGGGGCGCTCGCCGCTGGGCTTCGTTTCTTTTTCGAAAGAAACGAAGGTAGAAAACGTTGCTTTCTTTCTGCGGAAAGAAAGCTATCAAAGAAAGCGCTTTTCTTTGCGAAGGCTGACTTTTCTTCCTACAAGCCGGTGTTGGCCGTTACCACGGCAGGGTTCTTTATCGCTCGCCGCGAGGCGTCTGCCGACGGCGCCTACCGGCGGTTTTCATTTCTTTGGCTTGAACCAAAGAAACGAAACAAAGAAAATTCAAGGGCTACGTCCGCTTCGCTACATCCCGGCTTTCGTTCGCTAAAAGCCCCGAACTCGCTTACTACGTAAGCTCAAACAGCGTGGCTTTTTTAACGCTCACTCCCAGCCGGTCTGCTTAACGCTCATCGCCCGAGGCCCGGGGCTCCATACGATGTGGCCGGCTTTATACCATACGGTAAAACTGCCGCTCCGACGATAGTGCCGAGGCTTTCCGCATTAGCGGAGGTGGATGCTTACGTGGCCGGCATGCACAAAGAGTAAACGGCACTCGATTCTATCTAACCGGAACCGATAAGCCTATCTAACCACTACCGATAGTACTATCGGATCACATTAGACAGACACTATCGGTAAGGATTAGACAACTACTATCGAATCACATTAGATAAACGCCTTACCCGCTTTCACTCACAAAGAGACGGCGATGTCTTCCTTCTACTGACGCCGAATCGATGTGGATAGAGCTAATACATCGAAAACTACCGGCCTCATCGTCAGAACAGCAGTTCCACCGCATGGTATAAAGCCAGCCACTTCGTATGGGACCCAGGGGCCTCAGTGAGCGAGCGTAAAGAAAATGGCACGGAGCGAACGCCCGGAAGGCCACGCTGTTTGAGCTCCTGAAAGGAGCGAGTTCGGGGCCTTCAGTGAGCGGAATGCCATTTTTAGCGAGCGAGCGTTAGCCCTTGAACTTTCTTTGTTTCGTTTCTTTGGTTCAAGCCAAAGAAATGAAAACCCGCCGTGGTAACGGCCTAAACCGCCTGTTAAGGCAAAAGCCAGCCTTCACGCAGAAAGCCAAGTTTTCTTCAAAAGTTCTTTTCTAAAAAGAACCCTACCTCAACACCCACATCACCTCATTCGCCTCATCCACCCCGCCCCATTGGCGTTCCAGTGCAATCGAAAGCTGCTCCTTATTAAAATTCGTTTCCGCCTCCGGGTATAGCCAACGTACCGGAATCCGGTCCTTCTTATCGTTCAGGTTCGTTTCCGGATTTACCGGCCATACCGGATAACCCGTACGCCGGTACTCGAAATACGAATCCCAGGCCAGGTGGAAAAACGAAGCCAGGTACGCCTGCATCCAGATTTGTTGCAGCCGCTCCCGCACACTTCCGCTTTCCCGGTACGCCACATCCGGGCCTTCCAGGTAATCCGCCACATACGCATCCGTAATCTCCCGGCCGTGATTATACTCCGGCGGTACCGTAGCCTTCACGAATGCAAACGACGCCCGGATACCCTCCTCGTAGTACCCCTTAGCCGAACTGCCGATCCAGCCCCGCTCGGCCGCTTCCGCCAGGATAAAATTCATATCCGCATACCCCAGCCGGATAGCCGGCACACCCACATCGCTCAGGCGGTAAATCTCGTTCGGGCGGCAATGCATCAACTTATCGATTTTCGCCCGTTCCGTACTGAAAGCACCCGCGGCATCCACACCCCGGTACGCCATCCAGTCGCCGGCCTGCAACAACGTTTCCCCTTCCGGCAGGTAAAGCGGGTCGGTAAACGCCTGCATCGGCGAAAAATAATAAAACAACCGGTAATCGCCGTACCGCTTCAACGTATCGATCAACGTAGTCGTTCCCGCATAAATGTCGATACTCTTCGTATACGATTCGCGCAACGGATTCTTCTGTCCGCTTTTATTCTCGTACGTCACCTGCAAATTATCCGCATTTCCCGTGAACAGATTCCCCTCCGACACGATCCGGGCGAACGCCTCCTTTACCTGCAAATCGGGCGTATCGTCGGCCCGCTTCTGCAACGACATCAACACCTTCAGCCGCAGCACGTTCGTAGCCTTGCGCCACAACGACGGGTCGCCGTTGTAAAACGGGTCGCCCTCGAAAGCCCCAGCTTTCGCGAAACACGCCTCCGCCTTTTCCAAATCGGCGAGTATGCCGCGGAACACCTCCTTTTGCTCGTCGTACTTCGGATAAGGATGATTTTCTATATCCAGCGCTTCGCCGTACGGAATATCCCCCATCTCCATCGTGGTATAATAGAAGCTCCACCCTTTCAGGAAATAAAACAACCCCGTATACGCATCCTCGTCTTCCGGGAGTGCCGTCTCCATCATCTTCCGGGCATTCGTAAGCATCCGGAGGCGGTTGTAATTACCCTTCTCCAGCCGGTTATACTGGTAATATTCGATTTGCTCGCCCCAGAACACCCGCTTGCACAAAAACTCGCTGCTCGAATTGTTGGCCGTCTGTACCATATCCAGCACCACCCGGGTAGCCAGCATAGCCGACGTAGCCTTTTGGGGCGCATCCGGATTGGTATTCATGTCGTCGAACGTAGAAGTACAACTGCCTGCGGCCAGAGCCAACGCCACGACAGTTGCCGGCAAAAGCCGGAATATACCTATTATATTGTGTATCCGTTTCATAACCATACGCTTTTAAAAATCCACTTTAATATTCACACCCACATACCGTTGCGAAGGCGAGTTCAGGCTTTCGTAGCCGTAATCGCCCGACTCGGCGCTTCCCCCCTTGTCCGGGTCGGCATACTTATACTCCTTCGCCCACAAGAACAGGTTTTGCCCCGTAACGCCCACCGAAGCCGCATGCAACCGTATCTTTTTGCAGAAATCAGCCGGAAGCGTGTACGTAAGCGACAAGTTCCGGAGCTTGAAAAACGTTTCGTCGAGCACATTCTGGCGACTCGGCTTGCTGGTAGCATCGTGATACTTCGTGATATATCCTTCATACGAAACCACCACGTCGTTCGGAGCGAACACCCGCGTATCTTTCAGCACATTTCCGTCGGCATCGCGCTTCACTTCCCCGTCGATTACTTTCACACCTTGGCCGATATACGTCTGTTTACCGTTCACCACCTCGTCGTAGCGGTACCGGTTATCCGAATCCTTATGCACGCCGGCGTTCCACAACATCTGGTGGGTACGCGAGTACGAGTTGCCTCCTACCCGGCCGTCGATGGTGAAGCTCAGTTGCCATTCTTTGTATTTCAACGTATTGGTAATACCCCATACCAAATCCGGGCCCAAGTTCCCCACTTTGGTTTTGAAGCTCTGTTTCACCGGGATACCGCCGCTGTGGATAATATTCCCCTGCGGGTCGCGGTCCCAATCGTAAATCTCGATCCAGTCCCAACGCTCGCCCTCCTTCACCCACGGCTTCTTATTCGAATATTCGGGGTCGATGCGATGATACAAGTAGCGGTCGTGCGCCCAGTTGGTGAGAATATCCCAACGGAAATCCTGCGTTTGCACCGGCGTGCCGCCTACCGTAATCTCGAACCCCTTCCGCAAGCGTTCCTCCTTCGAATTGGTTTGAATGCTCTGGAATCCCGTAGCCTCGCTGATACCGCCGTTGGTAATAAAATCCTTTTCTATCTTCCGGAAATACGCCACATCGGCAAACAACCGGTTCTTGAAGAAATTAACGGCCGTACCCACTTCGAACGTCGACGAGCTTTGCGGACGCACATCCGCGCCGATAAGCGTTTTGGGATACGTAGCCGCCATCAGGCCGTTCCACACGTTCGTTTCAATTTCGTATACATTATTATTGGCATAAATATCCATATCCTGCTTGGTTTTCGTCCAGGAGCCCCTGATTTTCCAGAAGTTCCATACGTCCGGGAGCGGCACGATTTCCGAAAGCACCACGCTGCCGGCCACCGACGGATAAAAATACGAACGGGTGGCGCTGGGCAACGTCGACGACCAGTCGTTACGCCCCGTTACATCGAGGAAGTAGGTGCTCGCCCAGGCCAGCGACAACTTGCCGTACAAGCTGTTTACCCGTTTGCGCTTCAGCTCGCTCTTCGATTCGACGGGGTCGACCGACGCCTTGAGAGAATAGAAACCCGGAATGGTAATGCCCCCCTTCGTTTCGGAAGTAAGGTTATCGGTATACGCATAATAAATATTGCCGCCCGCCATCACGTTCAGGTTGAATTTGCCCCAGGTTTTATCCGCCGTCAGCATCGCGTCGGTATTCACGCTGTACCGGTTGTCGCGACCCAGGCCGAAATACCCTTTCTTTTCCCAGGCGTAATTGGCGCTGATGGCATTCCGCCACTTCTCTTTCCGGTTATACGTATCCAGGCCGCTCCGCACCATCACCTTCAACCACGGATTGAGCTCGTAGGTACCGTTTACCGAGATGTTCATCACATCGTAATCGGTAGCGTGGATTACCTCGTTGGCCTTGAAATACGGGTTGTCGTACCAGTTCTGGTCGTACCAGTTCTGCTGTACGTGCTCTTTCCCTTTCACCCAGTAATCGCGGTAATCGCGCAAATCGTACTCGGTACCGCCCCAAATCACCACATCGTAAATATAACTGTTGCTGTAGCCCGAGCCGTAATCGTTCGACGAAATGCGCTTGTTGTACGAAGCAGCCGCCTCGAGCTTGAACTTCTTGTACGTCATTTCGCCGCCCACGCTTACCGTTACCTTGTTCAAATCCTGGTTGGGATACTGGCCGCGGTTATACACCTGCGTAACCGACGTGCGGAACGAGCCGTACTTCCCTTTTTGCGAAACGCTCACGTTATTGTTGGTTACCAGGCTGAATTGCAGCAGGTTCTTAAAATTATCCTTTCCTTTCGACACCAATTCCTGCTCTTCCATTTCGTACGTGTAAGGGTTCCACATCACGGCCGTGCGACCGATGTCGAGCTTGTCGCCCCAAACGGAGTTGTTGTTGTAGCGGCCGCCCGTGCCGGCGCTGTACGCCGACTGCACTTCCGGGAAAGCCAGGTAGCCGGAGAAGAACATGGTATTGCTGTTGACGCTCACGTTCAATCCTTCGCGGCCGGTGCCTTTCTTGGTCGTAACCATCACCGCCCCGCTGCCGCCGCGCGCGCCGTACAAGGCCGAAGCCGTAGCGCCCTTGAGCACGCTGATGCTTTCGATGTCATCGGCCGCCACATCGTTAATCGTCATATTGTCGTAAGGTACCCCGTCGATAATGAGGAGCGGCGTTTCGCCCCGCAGCTTCAGGATAGGCGTTTCGTTGAACTCGGTACTGTTCTGGATATTCAGCCCGGCCACCTTTCCGGTAAGCGACGACGAAAAGTCGAGCCCCTTGGCCGACGTCAGCCCTTCGGCCTGCACCTTTTGCACGGCATACCCCAGCGCTTTTTCCTCGCGCTTGATACCGAGGGCGGTAACCACCACTTCCTCCAGTTTTTCGGTATCTTCGTGCAATACGACGGTAAATACGGTAGCGTCGCCCACCCGGATATTCCGGGTAGCATACCCGATATACGAAACCTGCAAGGTAGCTCCGGAAACCGTTTCGAGAGCGAAGCGGCCGTCGAGGTCGGTAATCACGCCGTTGGCGGTACCTTTTTCTATTACGTTCGCTCCGATAACAGGCTCTCCCTGCGCATCTTTTACGATGCCGGTAATTTTTTTAGGTTGTCCGGCCGGTCGGCCCGGCTGTATTCCGCGGTTACCCGGGCTTACCGATACCGTGTTGTCGGTACGGGCGAACGAGAGCGCGGTTTGCCGGGTGATTTCAGTCAATACCTGGCTCAAAGACGCGTTTTTTACGTTTAAATCCACTGTGGGAGAAGCGGTAACCACTGCCTCGCTGTAAAAAAAGCGGATGCCGGTTTGGCGGGTAATCTCTTTAAATACGGTTTCGACCGTTTGCTTAGTTGCGTGAATCGTGACTTTTTCAGCCGGAAAAGATTGGGCGGAAAGCAACTGCGCCTGCATAACTGCTAAAAATATGAAAAGCGCATAACAGACAAGCCCTTTTCCCTTTCTCAATTTAAGGAAGTTCATAAATTTGCAATTTAAGGGTTGTTTTTAATGGTAAAAGAAAGCAACTTACCGGTTCGGGCTGCATAGCTTGGACCCTCTGCATGCCGCGGCCGGTTCGGAAAAGGGAGAACTTCACCCGAAGTTCTTCCTTTTTTTCGTTCAAGGAGGATGTTTCATGGGTAAGGGATTTTAAAGGTTAGTATGCTTTATATAAAAGGACGTGGCGCCCTTCTTTTTCGTATTGTATGCCCGTTGCGTACCGGATGGAGTTAAGCACCGATTCGAGGCTCTTGTTATCGTGCTCGCCGTAAATAAAATCCTCGTACGAAGCGCCCGGCCCGAATTCGATTACGCAATCGTACATCCGCTCCAGTTGCCGCGCCACGCTCTTTACCGGCGTACGGTTGAAGTACAACGTTCCCGTCAGCCACGCGGTAGCTTTGCGGGCGCTTTCTTTCCCTTTCCGGATTTCGCGGGTGGTTTTGTCGAGCGTGATTTCTTCGTCGGGAAGCAGGTACATGCTGCCTTCCTGCATGGAAACCTGCACCTTCCCGGTTTTCACGCATACCGACAGTTGCTCGTCGGCGTCGTAGGCCTGTAAGTTGAACGAGGTGCCCAGCACTTGTACGTCGGCTGCCTGCGTATGGATTACGAACGGCGCCTTTTCGTTCCGGGCCACTTCGAAAAAACCTTCCCCGTTTATCTCTACCGTGCGGCTGTTCTTGGCGAAAGCCGAAGGATACTTCAGCCTCGAACCGGCGTTGAGCGTAACCTGCGTACCGTCGGGCAACACCACTTTCCGGTTCTCTCCGTTCCGGACGGTTACCTCGGCGTACTCCGGAGCCGCCGGCTTTAACCGGCTTCCCCAACCGGCGGCCATCCACCCCGAAACGATGCAAAGCAGCAGGATAGCGGCGTATTTCCAGTAAGTAGTTCGCCAGGCCGACAGCACGGCCACGCCCCGCTCCCGCCGGCGCAGGCGCTTCACCAACCGGGCGGCTTCATCCCGATAGGGTTCCTGCGGCGAAGAGTCGCCGGGTTTTTCCGCCTCGGTTTCGTTCCAAAGCGTATCCATGGAATGCGCCAACTCGTCCCGGTCCTCGGCCGAACGGAAAAGACGGAATACCTTTTCGGCGTCTTGGCGGGTATATACTCCGCGGACGAACCGGCGGAAAGAGGAAAAATCCGATTGCTTGGCCATGATGATTCGTGTGTGTTTATTTATAATACCGGGCAACAGCCGGCATCTGGGATGTCGTTAACTTTTTTTACGGTTTCAACCAATAAAAAAGCCACGCCAGGCACGAAGAAAAACCGGCGTAGCCCGACAGGTAGGTGCGGATGGTTTTGAGCGAAGCCGAAATATGTTGCTGCACGGTGTAGACCGAAATGCCCAACAGGCCAGCGATTTCCTTATGCGTTTTCAGCTCGATGCGGCTTAATTCGAACACGGTTCGTTGCTGGGGTGTCAGGCGGTTCAGCGCCTGGTCGAGCAAAGCGTTCAACTCGGCACCGGCCAGCCGGTCGTCGGCATCGTCGGGCGTCTCGACGGCCCGGACGAGAATGGCTTCCTTGAGGCGGTTTTCGGTGTCGATGCGGCTCAACTGGTTGAGCAGGCGGTTGCGCATCACGGTATAGATATAGGAAGAAAACGGCTGGGAAGGGTCGAGGAAACGGCGGTTCTGCCACACGGCCGCAAAGGTGTCCTGGAAAATATCCTCGGCGATTTCGCCGGATTTGACGAACTTCAGCGCAAAACGCATCAGCCGGTCTTTATAAAGCGCATACAACGCTATAAAGGCGGCTTCGTCGTCGTGGATCAAACCGGTTACCCACTTCCGCTCTTTCTCGTCATCGGTCAACATCGGGCAGTATATAATAGAATAAGATTCGACAGTACCGGGAGTTTCCCTCGCATTGCAAAAATACGAAAACTACCGGCGAAACAAAATTACAACGGCATGAAGAAGGAATGAATTTTACGGCCAGGGAAATTTAATCGGCGCGTAACCCGCCAAGAGGGAACGAATCATCGGAAATTCCGTTACCCGGACGGTAAAAAAACCGGATTTGTTCCAAACCGCGCGCAGCAGGTGAAACAAGTGTTTCATGCTGCAGAAACTTTTGTTTCATGTGCAAGAAACTTTTGTTTCATGCTGATGAAACAGTTGTTTCTTGCTACGGAAACTTTTGTTCCGTGCGCCGCAAGCCCGTTCCGGCTGCATACGGTTTGTATCCGATATGGCAGTCCGCCCCGAAATACGTATCTTTGCACCCGGAATACGAAGACAGGGAACGCCCCCGCCGAAACCCGGACAGATTGGTTTCCGCCCCGGCCGGCACCGTCTTCGCTTCAAAAAAAACAAAAACAACCTTCGTGCAGTCGAAACGGTTATGTGTTAAATTCGAAACGATATGGCTCTTTTTTCCTTTATTCCGCGCCGGTATTTAGCCGTTGTCGCCATCGCCCTGGCCCTCGTTATGTCGGTGATGGACGGCACCATCGTAAACGTGGCGCTCCCCACGCTGGCCCGCGAATTCGGTACATCCCCCTCTACCACCATCTGGATTGTAAACGCCTACCAGCTTACCATCACCGTTACCCTCCTGTCGTTCTCGGCGTTGGGCGACATACACGGATACAAAAAGATATTCCTGTTCGGCACCGGCGTGTTTTGCGTGATGTCGCTGGTATGCTCCCTTACCACGTCGTTCGCCGGCCTTACCGCGGCCCGCATTTTGCAAGGCATCGGAGCGGCGGCCATTATGAGCGTAACCACGGCGTTGCTCCGCATTATTTATCCGCCGCAATACATCGGCCGGGGCATGAGCATCAACGCGATGGTAGTGGCGGTTTCGATTGCGGCGGGGCCTTCGCTGGCGGGAGCCATCCTGTCGGTGGCTTCGTGGCACTGGCTGTTCGCCATCAATGTGCCGTTAGGCATCTGCGCTTTCGTAGCCGGTTATTTCCTGTTGCCTCTGAATCCGGACTCCGGGAAAGTGCGGAAGTTCGACAAAACGGGCAGCGTAGCGAGCGCCCTT
>DBGBSM010000255.1:0-1505 GCA_048468815.1 Parabacteroides sp. | reverse complement strand
TTAAAATACCACGCCAGCTCTTACCGAAAGGGAATTATGAACCGGTTTTTCTATCCATTCGGCCAGGAAGAACGCATTTTCGTATGTTTTCCGTCGTTCCAGTTTTTGTAACTCGTATCCGGCCGATAAAAGGAATTGCAGGTTTTTCCGGAAAGCATAACGCAGCCCTATCGCCGGATGAAAATACAATCCTCCGTTCGCTTTGCGCGAAGGCGCGAATCCGTATCCGATGCCGGTAATTATATATGGCGTGAATTTCCGGGGGTTCAGCAAGTCGAACCTGGCTTCGGCGAACAGCGGAATCACGGTTTTTTCGTAAAACGACAAACCGGTGCCTGCGCCGGCCGAGAACCGCTCGCCGAACGGATAATGAGCGGCGAGCTGCCAGGTAAAAGGCACGACCGACGGCGTACCGAGCGGCATAGCCGTTCCTATCGTGGCGGTAAAAATAAAATGCCGGTCGGTTTGCGCTTTTACCGTGTAAAGTAAAAGAGCCGAAACGAATATCAGACCTATCTTTTTCATATAATGTAGTTTGTTTTTAAACGGAATATTTTTCGGAAATTGCCTGTCCGGTACGGCCGGTCCCGAAAAGCCGGCCATCCTGTTCCGTTAATTTATCCTGCCGGGTGAAGCAGCAAATCCTGGAAAGCAACGTGTGGTGGCGGCCTGTATGCGGCCCGGAACGGCGAAAGGATGGGGCGATTTATTTTCGAAACAGCCTTACAGGCCGGTGTTATCGCACCTCGACGGTGATACGTTTTACGATATGCAAGGCGGTAGTAAGTCCGGAGATGTCGGTGTCGAGCTCGCCCGAGCTGCCGTCGGCGCTGCTATGTCCGATTAATACGGCTTCGAACGTTTCGATGCCGGACGATAAGTCTACATCGGCCGCATATACCACCGCCGGTTGCCCGCTGCCTTCTTTGCCGCCCGAGTAACCCGCTTCGTTTACGCTTGCCGACTCCGGATAAAACGCATTGAAATCGGTGGAATGGTTGAGTTCGATTTTTACTACGAAACGGGCCGGCATGTTGCCGGGTGTTAGCTTTATATCGAAGCCGCTGCGAGGCGTGGCTCCCGTCAGGCCGTCGGTTAACGGATGCTCCTTCGTAGGTACGTACAGCCCGTCGTCGTACACTACTCCGCGCGCATGACACCAGTGGGGGAGCGCCTCTTTCCGGCGGTTTCCGTGGGCGCTTTGCCAGGATTGGGTGGCGATTTTGTACGTGGCGTACACGGTGGCGAGGTAATTTCCTTCCGTATCTTCGAGCCATACGGCTAGTTGCGGCGGATTTTTCTTTTTGATGCCTAAAAAGAGGGGATAATCGTGCAGCCACGCCTCGCCCGGCTCGATGGTTATCTTCCGGGTTCCTTCGCCGTAGGTAACGAGCTCCTGCTGGCAGGAAGCCAGGAACGGAAGGAGGAAACAAAGGCAAATCGTTAATTTTTTCATTCGGATTATTCTTATTTAGAAGGTGAATACAATCTGTTTTTTGTAGAAA
>DBGBSM010000254.1:0-4009 GCA_048468815.1 Parabacteroides sp. | reverse complement strand
AACCTACCGGGCCCAGGCACCAGATACCCGAAATAATTAAAAGTAATTCCCGGTAATCATACATGCTCCAGAAACTCAATACCGCCACCAGGTCGGCTACGATTCCTATCGGAATAAGGGCATTTATTTGCCCTGTTTTTTTGTTTTGCTCAGTGTCCATCGGTTAAAAGTGTTACAGGTACAAAAATAATATTATGGAATAAACCTGCACAATTATTTAATCGTATATTAACTGTTCGAATAAAAATACGACCGGCAATGCCTTTCTGTTTTTTAGTTGCACGGCAACAGCCGCAATCAGCTACGGGTTGCTTCCGCCTTTTTCCGGCCGATGCACACCTCGCATCGCCCGCAATCAGGCGGTGTTTCGTCGCCGAAATACTCTAACAGTACCCGGGCACGGCAAATATCCCGGTTTTCCAGATAGGCGGCCGCACGGCTCGTTTTCTCTTCATACGCCTTTTTGCGCAAGCCGTATGCCTGGTCGGTGATATAGATTTCGTTCAAAGGCAAACGGTCGGAAAGCAGGCTTACACGCGGCCCGGATTGCGGCGGCGCGTAATGGAAACCGGCCGAGCGCAGATAAACCAAAACGGCCGAAACTTCTTTTACCGACAGCCCGGTTTCGCGCGCGAGAAACGCTTCGTCAATAAACGCTCCCCTGGAAAACAGCCCTTCATAATTGCGTAACAACGCCGTTACCACCCGGTTCGACGCTTCGTTATCGCCGATTAGGGCGTACAAGCTCTCTTTCCCTACCCGGCACGAAACGAATCCCTGAGTAGCGGGACGCAACTCGAACAACAGGTACTTATTGAGATGCAATATTTCGAATGCTGCCTGCACCGTAACCGGGGAAAAACCGAAGTCACGGCCGAATGCAGATAGGTCGACGGTAGCCGCTACGCCTTCGCCAGTGCCTTCCGCTACCTGCAAACAATTCATCAGCGCCTCGTATATACGGATAATCGTTTCTACCGGCGGAAACTTCTCGGCGGCTTTCTGTTTCAGTTGCCGGGCATCGTACCGTCCTTTCAACACGATGGCCCAGGCGGGGTTGCCGTCGCGCCCCGCACGCCCGGCCTGCTGGTAGTAATCTTCCAGCGAATCGGGCATATCGGTGTGGATTACCAAACGCACGTCCGGCTTGTCGATACCCATGCCGAACGCATTCGTAGCCACCAACACACGGCTGTAGCCAGCCAGCCACCGCGCTTGCTTTTCCGCCTTGTCAGCCGTATCGAAGCCGGCGTGGAAGGCAACGGCCGAAACGCCTCGCATTACCAGCGTCCGGGCGTATTCTTCCGCTTTCTGCCGGCTCGGTACATACACGATGGCCTGCCCCGGCACCCGCGAAAGGATGTGCAGCAGCTCGCCCGGTTTGTCGGACGTTTCGCGTACGACGTACGAGAGATTAGGGCGTCCGAACGGGCTCCGGATTACCGTACCGCCCCGACGGAAATGCAGTTGCTCGCCGATGTCGGCAGCGGTGGCCGGCGTAGCCGAGGCGGTAAGCGCCAATACAGGCGTATCGGGTAATACATCGCGCACGTCGGCAATCAGCCGGTAACTCGGACGGAAGTCGTGTCCCCACTGCGAGATACAATGGGCTTCGTCGACCACCAGGAGACTGATTTTCTTTTTCAGTTCGAAAAGCTTGGCCTGGAACACCCGGCTGGTAAGCCGCTCGGGCGAAATATAGAGAAATTTATAGTTACCTTGCACGCAGTCCGAGAGCCGCTGTACGATTTCTCCCTGTGAAAGGTCGGAACCGAGGTAAGTAGCGAGTATGCCTTTTTCGCGAAGCTTGTCTACCTGGTTTTGCATCAGCGCCAGCAACGGGCTGATTACCAAACAAAGACCTGGGCGCATCAGCGTGGGAACCTGGAAGGTAAGCGATTTGCCCGCGCCGGTGGGCATCAACGCCAATACGTCGTGGTTCTGCAAAACGGCTTCGATCACAGCTTTCTGCTTCAACCGGAACGAGGCATAACCCCAGTATTGCCGTAAAGTATTTACGGCGTCCGCGACCGGATATGTCGGGCTTTTCTCCATCAGATTCATTTGTTTTTATAGCAGCCTGTCTTCGTTTTATTCTTTGAAACAAAGATAACGGTTTCTTCTCGAACACGAAATTTGAAATGTATTGTAGTTTACATTCGCCCGTTTTTTTGTAATTTTGCGGCCGACTTGAATTTTATTCTACCGGAAAATAACTATAAACAAGAAAGATAAAAATGGCAAAAGAGCTTAAAGAACTTACCTCGCGCAGCGTGAGCTACTCGCAGTGGTACCAGGATTTGGTAATAAAAGCGGATATGGCTGAAAACTCCGCCGTGCGCGGCTGTATGGTAATCAAGCCGTACGGATACGCTATCTGGGAAAAGATGCAGCGTCAGCTCGACGATATGTTCAAGGAAACCGGCCACGTAAACGCCTATTTCCCCCTGTTTATCCCGAAATCGTTCCTGAGCAAAGAAGCCGAGCACGTAGAAGGCTTTGCCAAGGAATGCGCCGTAGTAACCCACTACCGGCTGAAAACCAACCACGACGGTACCGGCGTAGTGGTAGACCCGGAAGCCAAGCTCGAGGAAGAACTGATTGTACGCCCTACCTCGGAAACGATTATATGGAATACGTACCGCAACTGGGTGCAGTCGTACCGCGACCTGCCCATTTTGTGTAACCAGTGGGCCAACGTAGTGCGGTGGGAAATGCGTACGCGCCTGTTCCTGCGCACGGCCGAATTCCTGTGGCAGGAAGGACACACCGCGCACGCCACGCGCGAAGAAGCGGAAATCGAAGCCCGCAAAATGCAGGACGTGTATGCCGATTTCGCCGAGAATTACATGGCGATGCCGGTAGTGAAAGGGGTAAAATCGGAAAGCGAACGGTTTGCGGGCGCTATCGACACCTATACCATCGAAGCGATGATGCAAGACGGCAAGGCGCTGCAAGCCGGCACGTCCCACTTCCTGGGACAAAACTTCGCCAAAGCGTTCGATGTAAAATTCGTCGACAAGGAAGGAAAGAGCGATTACGTATGGGCCACCTCGTGGGGTGTTTCCACCCGGTTGATCGGGGCGTTAATCATGTCGCATTCCGATGATAACGGACTGGTGTTGCCTCCGAAATTAGCGCCTATCCAAGTGGTTATCGTACCTATATATAAGAATGCCGAGCAACTGGCGGCCATCAGCGAAAAGGTAAGCGGCATCGTATCAAAGCTGAAAGCATTGGGTATCAGTGTAAAATACGATGATGCCGATAACAAGAAGCCGGGTTGGAAGTTCGCCGAGTACGAATTGAAAGGGGTGCCTGTACGGTTGGCGATGGGCGGCCGCGACATGGAAAACAACACGGTGGAAGTGATGCGCCGCGACACGCTCGAAAAAGAAACAGTAAGCTGCGATAACATCGAACTGTATGTAAAAGACTTGCTGGATGCCATCCAGGCCAACATCTACCAAAAGGCGCTCGACTACCGCACCACCCATACCGTTACGGTAGACAGCTACGACGAATTCAAGGAAAAAATCGAAGAAGGCGGCTTTATTCTCGCCCACTGGGACGGTACCGCCGAAACGGAAGAGAAAATCAAGAACGAAACCAAAGCGACCATCCGGTGTATCCCCTTACACGGCGATACCACGCCGGGCCAATGTATGGTTACGGGCAAGCCCAGCAAACAACGGGTATTGTTCGCCCGGGCTTATTAAGGCGGGGCGCCGGGTAACCGGCTTGAAATATACGTAGTGTACAGCCTCCCTGTTTATAAAGCGACAGTCCGCCGCTCTATAAACAGGGAGTTTATTTTTAAAGGTGCAGAGCGAAGCTTCTTCATCTTCACAACATTCGTTTTGCTCTCCGGCTTCGGTGCATATTCCATGGGTTCGAAATACCAGGAACGAAAACACACAAACGATCGGGCTGGGATACGAAATAAGAAGATTTTAAATAGAGCCAGCTATGTTAAAATAGTTTTTTTTATTTATTTTTGCCTTCGAGA
>DBGBSM010000253.1:0-22361 GCA_048468815.1 Parabacteroides sp. | reverse complement strand
GCTTTGTTCCTCCTTTAAGTACGAATGGAATCGATGCAGCCCGATACACGAACGGATTTTCATTAAACCTATTGGCCGGTGTTTCAAAAAACGAAAGAGCTTTTACATTAGGCGGACTTGCCAATATAATAAAAAACACTTCGAACGGGTTTCAACTTGCCGGACTCGGGAACTATGTAGGTAATGAAGGACGCGGAGTGCTGTTCGCCGGTTTATCGAACAGGGTTAAAAATCATTATACGGGATTTCAGTTTGCGGGCTTGGCGAACATTTCGGGGGATGTTACGGGATTTCAGTTTGCAGGACTTGTCAATATGGCCGGTAATGTATCGGGGGTGCAGTTCGCCGGTTTGATGAACGTGGCCAATCGGAGTGATTATCCCATCGGACTGATAAACATCATCAAGGAAGGTGAAATGAGTGTTGCAGCCAGCTATAACGAAATCGGAACTGCCGGAATTACATTCCGGTCGGGAGGAAAAGTGACTTACAGAATCCTTGGCGTCGGTTACAATCATAAAGCCGAAGGGAACGCCTTTGCTGTTCTCGGAGGCTTTGGGGCACACATTACCGTTACTTCATGGTTCCGGATAAATAACGAGTTGGCCGGTGAAACTTTCGGAAATTTTTCTGATGAGATAACCTTTAAGGTCGGTTATGCTCTTATGCCGGCGTTTAAAATAGGACGGCATTTTGAAGTATTCGGTGGCCCGGGCCTAAACTACATGCAAACAGACGACATGGATAACCATAAGTTATTTCCGCATAATTCCTTGTGGAAAAAAGAAAGTTCATCCGAACAGCAACAGATTTATATCGGATATCAGGCCGGTTTGCAATATATATTCTGATTTTATATAGTTCATACGAACATACATAACTCCATTTATCAATCGGTTAAAAGAGGTAATCAGGCTAAGAGAGGCTACCCGGCAGCCTTTCCCTTAGCCTGATACGGATTTTACTTATTTATAGTCGGGGTCTTGTACCAGTACGCCTCCGGCTTTGTCGATTTCGCTCTGAGGCAACGGCCAATAATAAAATGCCGGATGGAACACTTTTTTATAAGTAGGAAGTCCCGGGTCGGTAGCGCCGTTCACCAGGCTCTCCATCAGTTTCCACCGTTTCAGTTGGAAGTAGCGCAGTCCTTCGAAAGCAAACTCTACCCGCCATTCGTGCCGGATGCGCTCGCGCATTCCGGCTTGCGTAAGGCCGGCCGGCAATTCGACGCTGTCGCCGAGCGAGCGTTGGCGAACCGCATTTACGGCAGCGTATGCTTTCGCGGTGGGGCCGTTCGCTTCGTTTTCGGCTTCGGCCAGCATCAGCAATACCTCGGCATATCGTACGATTACTACGTCGGCGTCCGATACGGTGGAATAATCGGGTTGTATTTTCGTTGGCTGGAGCAGCTTCGTCATGCCGAATCCGGTTTGGAGCTCGTTACTTAAATAAACGATTTCGTTTTCGTAGCCGTCGTCCGGAAAAATCGCGCATCCGCTGTGGTTCACTGTAGCCCGTAACCGCGGGTCGCGGTTCTTGAACAGTTTTTCCCTTTCTGCGAACGAGGGGTCGTCTTTGTCGAATTTCCCGTTATAAATCAAGGCTTCGTCGACTGTTTCGGTAAGCGGCGATACGCCCCACTTTTCCCCGTCGGTGCATTCGAACTCGTCTATCAGGCTGCGAGTAACGCCGCAGGTAGTCCACGCGCCGTAATACAAATCCATCGAGTGGGTGATATTCGGCGCCAGGTAACGTACGGAGAAGATAATCTCCGGTGAGGCCAACTGCGAGGCCGAGATGAAATTGTCGCGCATGCGGGGAGCCAGGCTGTAGCCTGAAATCGTTTCCAGCAAGCTCACCACGTCTCGCATCTTTGCGGGGTCGGCATTCCCGTTGTCGTCGTATGCTTCGGCCAGCATCAGGCGCGCTTTCAATACTTTTACGGCACCCGGAGTGAAGCGCCCGGTGGTTTCGTCGTCCGAGTACGGCTTATCCGGCAGTTCGGCGATGGCTTCGTCGAAATCCTTCATAATCTGTGCGTATATTTCGGGGCGCGTAGCTTTGGGTTGATACATATTTTCCATCGTGAGCGACCCGGTTACCAGCGGAACTTCCCGGTAACACTGGTACAGCCACGAATAGAAATAGCCGCGTAACGCTTTACATTGCGCCAACATGAATTTCTTCTCGTCGGCCGGAATATCGGTTCCTTGATATTCTCCCAGTTTTTCCATCACTAAGTGTACGCGGGCGATTCCCGTATAACAGTGTTCGTACATGTACCGTACGAAACCGCCCGTGTTGGCCGTGAGGTCGCCCAGGGCAATCGTCTGCGAGCTGCCGTACGTTTCCTCGTTGTGCTGGCAGATGGAGTTGTCGGTAAGGTTGTCGAAGCAGGCGATGATTTGCGACATTTCGCCGGGCCATTTCTGCATTACCGAGTAGCACCCGGCCAGCGCCGAGTCGAAGTCGCTCTTTTTCTGCCAGAAAATGGCTTGCGACGGCGAGCCGGGAGGGTCTTTCTGTAAGAAATCCGAACAGGAAACAGCGCCGGCCCATACGGCGCAAACCAATAGTATATCGATAATCTTTTTCATCGTATTCCAGTTATTTAAAATTCAACATTCAAGCCGAAAGAACAAATCCGGTTTTGCGGATACATGGCGTCGCGCCCGTCGTCGCCCCGTTCCGGGTCGAGCCCTTTGTACGGGGTAACGGTAAACAGGTTGTCGCCCGAGAAATATACCCGTACCCGCGACAGGCTCGCTTTATCGGTAATCGTGCGGGGAAGCGTATAGCCCAGCGTGAGGTTTTTGAGCCGGAAGAACGAGGCGTTTTTCAGGAAGTAGCTGTTGGCACGCGTGTTTTTGTTGCCGCCGAAGTTGTCCCAATACAGTTTCGGGTTCTTGGCTCCGTACGGGTTTTCTTCCGTCCACATCTCCTTGAGGTATTCGCGTGTGGGGGCGCTTCCCTGGCGGAACGGGTAAACGCCCCATTCGTTCGTGTAGTATTTTTTGTCGGCTACTCCCTGTCCGAGCAAAGAGAGGTCGAATCCTTTCCAGCTCGCCCCGATGTTCACGGCATATTCGAAGCCCGGAAAACGGCCGGAGAAGGAACGGCGGTCGTAATTGTCGATTACCCCGTCGGGCGTGCCGTCGGGGCCGCTGATGTCTTTGTACTTCAGGTCGCCCGGCTGCGTATTGTCGTTGAATTGCTTGGGCGAGTTCTTTACTTCGTTTTCGTCGGCGAATACCCCGATACACTCCAGCATGTAATATTCGTTGTACGGCAACCCCTCTTCGCGCAGCTTATATCCGTCGATTTCGCGGGCGCCGAATTGCACCAATTTGTTGCGAGAGCGGTCGAAATACACGCCGGCGTTATAACGCAAGCCCTTGAATATGCCGCCGGTAATCCTATCGGTGTAATTCAGGGAGATTTCGAACCCTTTGTTTTCTACTTCCCCGTCGTTGATGGTGGGGGCCGACATGCCTAACAGGTTGGATACCTGCGAAGATCGGAGGATGTCTTTCGTGTTTTTCTTGTACCAGTCGAAGGTAACGCTCAGACCGTTCAGTACCAGCAAATCGACACCTATATCGGTTACCGTGGTGGTTTCCCACTTGATGTTGCGGTTGGCGTAGGCGGTTTGCTGCCAGCCGATGGTCACGTCTTTTTTGTTGAAAGCATAGTCTTCCACGCCCGCAATCATGGCCTGGTACGGGTACAATCCGATGTTCTGGTTACCTAATTGCCCCCACGAAGCCCGTACTTTGGCGTTGTTCAGCCAGGCTTGGCCGAGACGCTTGATAAAGTCTTCTTCCGTGAGGCGCCAGCCAGCCGAGAACGAAGGAAACACGCCCCACCGGTTTTCCGACGAGATGCGCGAAGTACCGTCGTAACGCAGATTGGCTTCGAACAGGTACCGTTCGCGGAAATTGTAGTTGAAGCGGCCGAACACCGACATAATGGCCCAGTCTTCTTCGCCTCCGCCGTTTGTCCAGTTGGCCTGTGCGCCGGCGTCGATTACCGGCAGGTCGAACGCGTATTCTTTCCGGTAGGCTTTCAGTGTTTCGTATTTTTCGTTCTCCTGGTTGTAGCCGGCCATCAACGAAAAGTTATGGTACCGGTTCGGTGTGGTATAGTCGTACTTCAAATACGTATATAGGTTCGTGTAGAACCGGCGTTGGTCTTCCACCGTCAATCCCTGGCCGCCTTTGTCGAGTGTGCCGGTAGCCTGGCCGGTATGGAAATCGTATACCGGCTCGGGCGAGCCCAGCCAGTCTTTCGATTTGTTCGATTGCAGCCGCACGGCGCCTTTGGTATACCAGCTCAACCCTTTGGCCAGATTCACTTCCACCCACATCTGGGCGTTGATGTCGAAGTTCTGGAATTTTTTCAGCGTTTCCGTGCCGATAATGCCCGGCATGTTCTTATTGTGGTTCTCGAACGAGTAAGCGCTATTGGTCCACTTGGTTTTGCCCGAACCGTCGTCGGGAAGCCAGGGCGTGTAGGTAGGCGCCTGCGACAGCGTGGAAAGGAAAGCGTCCGATTGTCCTTGCCGGGGTTCTTCCCGGTCGCCGTACATCAGGTTGGCGTACGTGCCGATTTTGATGAAACTCGTAATCTGGGCCGACAGGTCGATGGTGGCGTTGTACTTCTGATAATTGAATCCGCGCATGGTACCCGGCTGGTCTGCGAAGTTCAAGGCGATGTTGTACGTGGTTTTTCCCGTGTTCCCGGCTACCGACAGATTATGGTTTTGTACAACGGCCGTGTTGAACATGTAATCTATCCAGTCGAAGCTGGGATATTGGGGGGAGCCTCCGTTAGCCCGGTAAGCGTCGATTACGTCCTGCGGGTATTGGTTGCCTACGCCGGAGTTGGTTTTGGCGATGTTCGCCAGCTCCATATATTCCACCGAGTTGGTTATCATGTCGTACATCCGGGTGGGGTTGTAAAAAGCCACGTTACCGTGGTAGGCGATGTGCGCTTTGCCGTCGGTTACGCCCGAGCCTTGCTTGGTGGTAACCAGAATCACCCCGTTGGCGGCGCGTGCTCCGTAAATAGCGGCCGAGGCGGCGTCTTTCAGTACCGATACGCTTTCGATTACGCTCGGGTCGAGGTTGGTGATGCTGCCCGGTACGCCGTTTACCAGAATCAGCGGGTCGGAGCCGGCATCCGAGAAGGTACCCTGTCCGCGGATACGGAACGAGGCGCTTTCGTTACCCGGCTGGCCGTAACCCTGGTTCACGCGCAAGCCCGGTACCTGGCCTTGCAGCATGGTGGCTGTGTTCACTACCGGGCGCTTAGCCATATCCTCGCCGTTTACGGCTGTTACGGCGCCCGTCAGATTTACCTTTTTCTGGGTGCCGAAGCCTACCACCACCACTTCGTCGAGTTTCTGGGTGTCTTCTTTCAATTGCACGGAGATAACCGTTTTGTTACCAACCGGAACGTTTTGCGGTAGGTAACCGATATACGTGATTTTCAAGGTGGCTCCGGCCGGTACGTCGAGGGTGAAGTTCCCGTCCGTATCCGACATGGTTCCGACGGTCGTGCCGTTTACCACGATGTTGGCGCCGATAACCGGCTCGCCGTTCGCATCGGTTACTTTGCCTGTAATCTTTCCGGCGCTTTGTTGCGGCGAAGCCGGGGCGGATACCGGGCCGGGCGGCGAAACGATAGTGTGGCGGATAGGGGTTTCGTCGGTTTGATTCGAGGGTAAACCGGATTCGGAAGCGTACGTTCCGGCCGGGAGCATCAGCGAGCCTGCGAGCAAAGAGAGAACCGCCAGGCACCGCAGGCGCATCCGCTTTCTGCCGGAAAGCGTAGCGTGCGCTTGCACGTGAGTTTCTGTTTTTTTCATTTTTCCAATGTTTAATGTTTAGTGATGTGTTGCTTTGCACTGAAGCAGAGAGATAAGTCCGTGTCGTTATGCCGGAGCTTGTTGTTGGTTCGATGTGCGTTTACTAAGGAATTGCGTTTTCCATACTGTCGTGGTTTTAAGCGTGAGTACTCGGTGAATCGAATAAAAGGAACCGGCGGCGTTGCCGCCGTATGGCGTGGGTAAAATCGCCGGGCGTATCCATGTATCGGTTCAATAACGTGTTTTCATTTAAAGACGCAGCCGGGAAAGAAGAGGGTGTACGGACAATAAGAAATTTCTTGTGGAAAGTGTCTCTTTTGTTTTGTCGAATCTTTATCTTTGCGACGTTATGCCGGGAAGAGAAGTACCTCTTTATTTACTCTTTAATCGCAAATACTCATGAAAATAAAGTTATTCTTTTTATGCTGGCTGGCGATAAGCACCTTGTCGGCCCAACCGAATCGTTCGGCGTTGATACCGATGCCGAACCGTATCGAACAGAAAACCGGCGGGGAAGTATTCCGCGTTTCCGGCCGTACGGCCTTGTATATAAATTCTCCCGAGCTGGCGTTCGCCGCCCGTACATTGCAAAACGTATTCCACGAACGGATGGGTGTCCGGCCGGAAACGGTTTCTTCCGCGAAGGCTCCGGTACGCTTGCTGCTGGATACTTCGTTGCAAGGGGACGAACGGTATATTCTCGACGTAGGGAAGAACGATATAACGATTACAGGCGCTACTCCGGGCGCCGTATATTACGGCGTGGTTACATTGGAGCAGGTTTTGCTGGGCGACGAGTGCCGTACCCGTACGAACGAAATTGCCGGGATAAAAATAGACGATGCGCCCCGCCTGGCTTACCGGGCACTGATGCTCGATCCTGCGCGCCATTTCTTCCCGGTGGAAGACGTGAAGTTCTTTATCGACCGGATGTCGAAATATAAATACAACGTATTGCAGTTGCATCTTACCGACGACCAGGGTTGGCGGGTGGAGATAAAAAAGTATCCGCGGCTTACGCAGATAGGCGCTTTTCGCGATGCGAACTCGGGATCGAACGGTCCGGAGAACGGGTTTTATACCCAGGAACAGTTGAAAGAACTGGTGCGGTTCGCTGCCGAGCGGAACGTGGAAATCGTGCCCGAACTGGATATTCCGGGGCATACGGTAGCCGTGTTGGCGGCTTATCCGGAATTGGGGTGTACCCATACCGATACGTTGCCGAAAGTGATGGGGAAAACGGTCGATATGGTGGTATGCGCCGCCAATGAAAAAGTGTACGGATTGTACCGGGACGTGATAGCCGAATTGGCGGCGTTATTCCCTTCGAAACGCATCCATTTGGGCGGTGACGAGGCGATTATCGATAAGAACTGGCCCCGGTGCGCCCGTTGTTCGGCGTTGATGAAGGAAAAGGGTTATACGCAGGCTTCGCAAGTGATGGGGTATTTTTTCGAAAAGATGTTGTCGCTCGTGGAGGAAAACGGGAAGGAACCGATGCTTTGGTGCGAACTGGATGCGGTTCGTCCGCCGGCAACCGGTTTCTTGTTCGATTATCCGGAGAACGTAACGTTGGTTAGCTGGCGCGGCGGTCTTACGCCTACTTGTATCGAGCTGACGGCGCAAAGCGGCAATCCCTTGATTATGGCGCCGGGCGAGTATGCGTATTTGGATTACCCGCAGTGGAAGAACGACCTGCCGGAATACGATAATTGGGGGATGCCGGTTACTCCGTTGGAAACGACGTACCGGTTCGATCCGGGCTACGGGTTGCCGGCAGCCGGGCAGGCGCATATCGTCGGGGTGATGGGAACCCTGTGGTCGGAAGCGATGAAAGATATGAACCGGGTAACGTATATGGCGTATCCGCGTGCCCTGGCACTGGCCGAAGCGGGCTGGACGCAAATGGAATTCCGGAGCTGGGATTCGTTCAAGGAACGGATGTATCCGAACCTGCTGGATATGATGAAGCACGGGGTATCGGTACGGGTACCGTTCGAGATAGTGGATAGAAAGCCGCTATCCGATTGACCGTCGGTGTATCGAATGAAGAAGTAAACCGGGAGCCGGCAAATCGTTCGGTGCCTCCCTGTTTACTTTTTTCGTTCCCTACGGGTGAAGCAACTCCGGTTGCTCGAATAAATAAAATAAAGAAACAGGATGGTTATACTTCTTTCTTGCGCCAAAACGATGGCGGAATCTTCACGGATAAAGGCGCCTGCCGGAACGGAGCCGTTGTTCGCCGCACAGGCGAAAGAGCTTGCGTTGCAAATGTCGCAGTTCAGCGTGGAAGAACTGAAACGGTTATTGCAGGTAAACGGTAAGATTGCTTTGCAGAACTACCGGCGTTTCCAGGAGTTTCACGATGCCGACGGTGCGGCCTTACAGGCGATTCTGGCTTATACCGGCATCGTTTTCAAACGTCTCCGTCCGCAGGATTTTACCGCCGCCGACTTTTTGTATGCGCAAGAGCACCTGCGCCTCACTTCTTTTTGTTACGGGCTGCTCCGTCCGCTCGACCGGATAAGGAACTACCGGATGGAAGGCAGTATCAGCCTGCCGGAACTGGGCTCGGGCAACGTATTCGATTACTGGAAGCCGTTGCTTACCGGGCCGCTTATCGAGGCTGTACGGAAGCAGGGCGGCGTATTAGTCAATCTGGCAAGTGCGGAAATGAAGCAATTGTTCGACTGGAAACGGGTGGAAAAGGAGGTTACGGTAATCACGCCCGAGTTTCAGGTGGAGAAGGATGGCAAGCCCGCTACCGTCGTTATATATACCAAGATGTGCCGGGGCGAAATGGCTCGTTACATCCTGAAGAACCGCCTCGTGCGGCCGGAGGCGCTTACCGGATTCGTTTTCGACGGTTTTACGTTCCGTCCCGAACTGAGCGACGACGCTACCTACCGGTTTACGCTCCGGACCTGATGCGCGGATGTATTTCGGATGCCGGTTCGTGAAGGAGTATGTATATAGTTTCGTTTTGAGATAAGTTACCATGAAAAAGCGAATTAATCTGATTGTATTTCTTTTAATCGCCGCCCTGAACGGTTGGGCGCAGGAGGCTGCCGGGGTAATCCGGGTAGCGTGTGTAGGCAACAGCATTACGTACGGTTCGGGCATTGCGAACCGCGACCGCGACAGTTACCCGTCGGTACTGGGGCAAATGCTCGGACGGGGATACGAGGTGCGCAATTTCGGATTCAGCGCCCGTACCATGCTGATGAAGGGCGACCATCCGTACATGAAGGAGCAGCTGTTCCGCGATGCTTTACAGTACAATCCCGACATCGTGGTTATCAAATTGGGCACGAACGATTCCAAGCCGTTTAACTGGAAGTACAAGGCCGACTTCCCGCGGGATATGCAGGCGATGGTGGATGCTTTCCGGGCGATTCCGTCCCGGCCGAAGATTTACCTGTGTTATCCGCCCAAAGCCTACGGCATACGATATAGCATTAACGACAGTGTAATCGAGCAGGGTGTGATTCCGGTGATCGACCGGGTGGCGAAGAAGAACCGGTTGCCGGTAATCGACTTACACACGGCTTTGAGCGGGATGCCGGAGCATTTTCCCGACGATGTTCACCCTGACCCGGCAGGCGCTCATAAGATTGCGGAAACGGTTTACCGGGCGATTACCGGACAGGAACCGTCGCACCGGATGCAAGCTTTCCCCGGGTTTAAAAGCGAGTGGAGCGGATGCGACCGCTATGATTTCCGGTTCAAAGGGCGCGATGCCATCGTGGTGGCGCCGAAGCGGGCAGCCGAAGGAAATCCGTGGATTTGGCGGCCGGCCTTTTTCGATGCTTTCCCGACCGTAGACAAAGCGTTGCTCGAAAAAGGGTTTCATGTGGTGTATTACGACGTAACCCACTGTTACGGCAATCCGCGTGCCGTGGCATGGGGTACCGACTTTTATCGGTATATGAAGGATTTCTACGGGCTTTCGCCGAAGGTAACGCTGGAAGGATTCAGCCGGGGCGGTCTGTATGCCTTGAACTGGGCCATTCAGAATCCCGACAAGGTGGCCTGTATTTATTTGGATGCGCCCGTCTGTAACGTATTCAGCTGGCCGGGGCGGAAGGATGCGCAGCTCTGGAACGATTTGCTGCAAGCCTGGGAGCTGACGGACGAAGAAATGAACTCGTTTGCCGGGAATCCCGTCGATAACCTGGCGCCGTTGGCCGAAGCGGGCGTTCCTATCCTGGCGGTGTGCGGAGATGCCGATCGGGTGGTGCCTTTCAGGGAGAATATGGATGTAGTCCGTTCACGCTACCTGGCATTGGGTGCGCCGGTGGAAGTCATTATCAAACCGGGGGCAGACCACCATCCGCATAGCCTGGAGAATCCCGGGCCGGTGGTCGACTTTATCCTCCGGCACCAGCCGACATACAAAAAGTACGTGCATTATACCGTACGCGGCAGCTTGCAGAATTCGTTTGTGAAGTTCGAGAAAGAACGGAAAGGGCGGGTGGCTTTCCTGGGTGGCTCCATTACGGAGATGAACGGTTGGAAGGAGTTGATCGAGCAACACTTGCGGCAACGCTTTCCCTACACCGATTTCGATTTCGTGGAGGCCGGTATCGGTTCTACCGGAACCACGCCCGGTGCGTTTAGGATACAGCACGATGTGTTGTCGAAAGGGAAAATCGACTTGTTGTTCGTGGAGGCGGCCGTAAACGACCATACCAACGGTTTCGGGCCGCAGGAACAGGTACGGGGAATGGAAGGCGAGGTGCGCCGTGCATTGCAGAGTAATCCCGAAACCGACATCGTGATGTTGCATTTCATCTACGACCCGTTTATCCCGATGGTGGCGAAGGGGCAACAGCCCGACGTGGTGCTGAATCACGAACGGGTGGCCAACCATTACCTGATTCCGTCGGTCAATCTCGTTCAGGAAATAGGCGAGCGGATGCATGCCGGCGAGTTTACCTGGGAGCAGTTCGGCGGAACTCATCCGCTTCCGTTCGGGCATGCTTTCTATGCGGCGGCCATCGACCGTTTGCTGGATAATATGTGGAAGGGCGTTACGCCGGACAGTCCGGTGGTCGCCCACGAAGTACCGGAGCAACCGCTCGACCGGTACAGTTATTATCGGGGCGATTTTATCGACCTGAAAGAGGCGAAGCCGGATAAAGGCTGGAAGTACGTCGCTTCGTGGCGCCCGGATAACGGATACGGGAAACGGAAAGGTTTCGTGGACGTACCGATGCTGGAGGCCACCTGTCCGGGCGCCAAGCTGACGCTCGGATTCGAAGGAAAGGCCATCGGCATCTTTTGTGTCGCGGGCCCTGCGGCGGGAATCCTCGAGTACAGCATCGACGGCGCTCCGTTCGAAAAGCTGGATACCTTTACTCCGTGGAGCGGGTCGCTGTATATCCCGTGGGTATATATGCTGGCCACGGAGTTAAAGGATACGCGCCACAAGCTGGTGCTGCGTGTGGCGAAGGAGAAGAATCCGGCCTCGCTGGGTACGGAGTGCCAGATACGGAATTTCGTTGTGAACCGGTAAACATTTCCCGGCCGGTTGCTTACTTCAGCGGAATGTAGCCTACTTTCTCGACCATTTTCTGTCCTTCGGGCGAGAGTACGTAGTCGATGAACGGTTTGGCTGCTGCGGCGTTCTTCGCCTCGTAGTAATAATACAGCGGGCGTACGATAGGGTAGGTCTTGTCTTGGGCATGGGCGAGCGAGGGAGCTACGTAGTTCTTCCCGCCGTCGTACGAAACGTGTATCGGCTTCACCTCTTTGTTCAGGTAAGCCAGCCCCACGTAACCGATGGCTCCCTTCGTTTGGCTTACCGACTGGATGATGGCGCCGGTGGCGGGCATGCTCATGATGCCGTTCATGTAATTTTTGTGTTCCAGTACGCTTTCCTTGAAGAACTCGTAGGTTCCCGACGATGTTTCGCGCGAGTAAGCCACGATTCGGCTGTCGGCGCCGCCTACTTCTTTCCAGTTCTTGATTTTGCCGGTGAAGATACCTTCGAGCTGCTCGCGCGTTAACTTCGTTACCGGGTTGGACGGATGTACGATTACGGCCAGCGCGTCGTGCGCCACGATGACTTCCACGGGATTTTGGCCGGCTTGCTTCATCTTGAGTTTCTCGTCGAACTTGATTTTCCGCGAGGCCATCGCGATGTCGGTGGTGCCTTCCTGCAATGCCGAGATACCTACGCCCGAACCGCCGCCGGTAACGGTAATCCGGCTCCCCGGGTGAGCGTGCAGGTAGTTCTCCGCTTCCTGCTGGGTAAGGGGGAGACAGGTGTCGCTCCCTTTGATTTTTTGCGCTTGCGCGGCGGTAGCCATCAGGCAGGCTGTGGCTACTAAAAGCATTGTTCTTTTCATACGAATAAAATTCATTAGTGGTTTATAATGTTCGTTGTTGTTCGCTCGCTGCGACGGTGTCTGCCGACAGCGCCTTCCGGGCGTTCGTTCCGTGCCATTTTCTTCGCGCTCTCTCACTGAGGCCCCGGGGCTTCATACGCAGCGGTCGGTTCTTTTCAAAGCTCAGTAGGAAGAAGTTTGTAATGGAACAGATATTCTCTTTTTTGTTCTCTTACCGCTTCTTCGTCTCCGTGTCTCTGTGCCTCTGTGTTCGTTTTTTCAGAACTTATATTGCAGCCGTACAGTGAGTACGTTGTCGGCGCGGTCGGACTCGTAGCCGGGTACGTGTGCGCTCTTTTCGTTCCGGTTGAATTCGTAATAGGCTTGCAGGCGCAGGTGCTTGTCGATGCGCCATAAAGCGCCCACTCCTACGGTGTGCTGTGCCAGGTCGGTGCGCGAGGTGTTACTTCCGGACGCTCCTACGTCGTCGCCCTTGATTTTCGTGTTCGGGTCGTACGCATCGTACTTTACCACCGCCGAAAAAGGCGAGCGGCCGATGTCTTGCACGAACGTAAAGAAGTAGCCGGTAAACGGGCGCCGGTACAACGCATTCTCCGGTAAATCGTCCGGGCGCTTGCCGTAGTTCGGGCTTTTGCTGCTCCCGGCGATACCGGGTTGCCGTCCCCAAAGCACTTCGCCCCGCAGTTCGCTCTTACCCAATACGGTAGACACGCCGAACCGGGCGTCGGCGCCAAAGTACTCCCGCTTCATAAACGTACACGTACGGCCTTTGTTTACCGGTACGAACCGTTTCCCCTCCATCCGGTATTCGGTATCGGTAGGGTTGAAAACGAATCCGTGGTAATACGATACGCCCGCACCCCAGTATGCCTGCGAACCGATAGGCCGGGCGGCGCTGAGGCGGCCGATAAAGTCTTTCTTGTTGTCGGTATCCTTATTGATGCTGTTACCTGCGAACAAGCCGGCTTCTAACCTGAGGAAGTCCAGCGGGCTACCCGTCTTGGCCTGTAAAGTAGCCTGAATACCCAAGTCGCGTTCGTCCGGGAAGAAATACTGGATTACGGTAGCCCGCTCGGGCGATTCGAGACTGCTGGTAGAGTAACCGATTTCGTATCCGAACGGCCGGTTGAACACGCCGGCCAGCAAGCTGTTGCGGCCCGTCCACGGGTCTTTTACGCCGATATACAAATCGCGGAAGCTCACGCCCTTGTCGTTTACTTCGAGTTGTACGGCCGCTTCGCCGATTCCTTCGCGGTACTCGAACTTGATGCGTCCGCGACGGATACCGAACCGGTTGAAGCTCTTTTCCCGGTTTTCGTTCGTATCGCCTACTTTCAGCGTAGCGTCTTTCTCTCCGTGCTGGTATTGGCCTTGTATATAAGCCGATACTTTGAAGTTGTTCAGTTTCTTTACCGCCTTTTCGAGCCATGCCGTTTGTTTCTCTAAGCGGTCGAGCCGCGCTTCTTCCGGTTGCTGCGTGTTTTCTTCCTGCGCATAGGCGGCGGCCAGCAGGCTACCCAATAGCATCGTGGCGAAGATTCGTCGTAAATACATGGTTGTTCTTTTGCTGTTTCCGGATACAAAGGAAAGATAAAAATCGCTTGGTACCCGTTACGTTTTTATTACAATTCGGTGGAAAAAGGGTTTCGTTTACATCCGAATGCCGGGGCATCTGACGAACACCGGATGCCGGCGGCAACCCTGTACGGTCGGATAAGAAAAACGGAAACATACCGCGCCCTTTTTGTTCCGGGTAAGTGTGGTATGTTTCCGTGTTCCGGTAGTGCCGTTGCGACGAATCCGCTTAGTAGTTCTTTCCCGCCTTTACGGGGAACGGCGGGATGGCCGGCACCTCTTTCTTTTCGGTCTTCAGCTTTTCAAGCGCCACTTCGATGGCCTTGTCGAGCTGTTCGTCTACGCCCGTATACTCCTTGTACGGGTCGTTAGCCAAGTCGATGTCGGGCTCCACGCCGTGTCCTTCGATGATAAAGCCTTTTCCGTCCGTATCGTACGGGGCGTACGAAGGGGTCACGATGGTGCCGCCGTCTACGGTCGGTATCGTGCCGCTGTATCCTACCACGCCGCCCCAGGTACGCTTACCGATAACCGTGCCTAAGCCGTAATGCTTGAAGCGGTAGGGGAATAAATCCCCGTCGGAAGCCGAGTATTCGTTGATAAGCAATACTTTCGGGCCGAGGAACGTACCCACCGGGTTCACCGCTCCTTCCTGTTGGTTGGTGTGCATGGTGTAATAGGCCGGCGTACGCAACAGCCGCTCGATAATCATGGGCGACACGTTTCCACCGCCGTTGCTGCGGTCGTCGATAATCAGCGCCTTCTTTTGCAGTTGCGGGTAATAATGCTTTACGAATTCGTTCAGCCCCGCTACGCCCATATCGGGGATATGGATGTAGCCCACCTGGCCGTTCGTGGCTTCGCTTACCTTGCGGGTGTTGTTTCGCACCCAGTTGTAATAGTACAGTTGCGACTCGTCGGCCAGCGGCGTAACCAATACCTTGCGCGCTCCTTTAGCCGAAGGCGCGGTATTCACTTCCAGCTCCACGGTTTTTCCGGCCGTATCGAGCAGGTAGCGGAACAGGTTATCGGTGTCTTTCAGCGAGCGGCCGTTTACGGAAAGAATGTAATCGCCTTCCTTTACGTTTACTTCCGGCATGGTCAGCGGCGAGCGCGTGGCCGCATTCCAGTTCGCCCCTTCGATAATCCGGTCTACCTTGAAATAGCCCGATGCGTCTTTGCTGAACCGGGCTCCCAGCAAGCCGGTCGGGATGCGTTCCGGTTCGGGATGTTCGCCGTTGACGGAATACGAATGGCCGGTACTCAGTTCGCCTATCATTTCGCCGATTACATACGTCAGGTCGGTGCGGTGGTTGACGTGCGGTACCAACACCTTGTACTTGTCGTACACCCGGTTCCAATCTACGCCGTGCAGGTTGCGGGCGTAGAAGAAGTCGCGCATGCGCCTCCACAGTTCGTCGTATATCTGCATCCACTCCTGCCGGTAGTCGATGTTTTTCTTTACGCCCGACAAATCCGCCGGCTTCTCTATCGTAACCTTTCCCGAGGGGAGGTCGATTATTTCGTATCGGTTTCCTTTAAATGCCAGCACCTTCTTCGCGCCCGCACCGAACGACAGGTTTACGCCCGTGTCGGTTTCCTTCTTCTCTTTCAGGTCGTATATATATGTGCTCCCTTTCCGGTTGTAGTATACCTGGTCGCCGTGCATGTTCAGGTTATAGTAATACGAAGGCGCCACCGGCAATTCCACAATCCGGTTGGCCAGGTTCGTGAAGTCGTAGGTAATCGCTTGCGCGGCGGTATCTTTTTTCGCGACGGGGTTCCCGTCGTTCTTCGGGGCGAACGGGTCGGCGGCGCCTTCGGCCAGCGGAAGCAGGTATACCTTGAACATATCGGTGTACACGTGGTTCCACTCGGTCTGCCCGTAAGTGGGGTTGAACGTACGCGCCGAGGCGAATAACAGGTAACGGCCGTCGGCGCTGAAATTAGGCGCCGTTCCTTCGTACCAGCCGTCGGTAATCACGTGTTTTTGCTTGTCGTTCACGCCGTACACCACGATGTCGTCGAGGGTTTTCCCCGGCCGCACGTATACGATGTACCGGCTGTCGGGCGACCAGTTGTACGAACGGAAGATGTCTTCGCCCGACTTCTCCACCTCCGTGGTGCGTCCCGTCGCCACGTCCGTTATGTTCAGCGTGTTCCGTTTGTCGCTCCAGAGCAGCTTCCGGGAGTCGGGCGACCAGGCGAGCCCGAAGATATACGTTTTCAGCGCCCTGTCGGTTACTCTCTTCTCCCCGCCGCTCTCCATGTCGCGCACGTAAATGGCGAATTCGCCGTCTTTATCGGAGATATAGGCAATGCGGGTGCCGTCCGGCGCCCATTCGGCTTCGCGGTCGTTGGCGTTCGACGAGTCGGTGAGGTTATAGGTAATGCCCTCGCGCGCCGGAACCGAGAATACGTCGCCCCGCGCCGTTACCAGCAGCCGTTCTTTGACAGGCGAAAAGCTCACGGCGGTAATCTGGCCGCTCACGTCTTTCAGTTGCGGCCGGGAGTATACCTGGTCGTTCTCGATTTCCACGGTTACTTTCCGCGGCGTTTTAGTGCGGGTATCGAACATGTACAGGTAGCCGCCTTGCTCGTACACGATTCGGTCGAGCCCGATGGCAGGGAACTTGATGTCGTAGTCGGTGTAGTGCGTGAGCTGCCGGCTTTGCTTCGTGCCGAGGTCGTACACGTAGAGGTTCATGATGTCGTTGTCCTGGTCGGAGAGGTAATAAATCTCCGTTCCGTTGGCCGCCCACATGGGGAAAACGTCTTGCCGCGCATCGTGCGTGAGGATTTCCGACTGCTTGGTGTCGAAGTCGAAAATGCGGATGTTATCCGCCATGCCCCCCTGGTACCGTTTCCAGGTGCGGAATTCGCGGAACACATTATTATAGGCTAACTTCTTTCCGTCGGGCGAGAACGACGAGAAGCCCCCGTTGGCCAGCGGGATTTCCTTCGGCATGCCGCCCGTTACGGGTACGGTAAAGAGCTGCCCGGTAAAGTCGTTGAAGGTGTATTGGCGCGAGCGGAACAGGATTTCCCGGCTATCGGGCGTCCAGCCGATTACGATGTTGTTCGGGCCCATGCGGTCGCCCAGGTCGTCGCGCTCCAGCGTGGCCGTATACGTGAGGCGTTGCGGCTCGCCCCCGTCGGCCGGCATCACGAATACTTCGGTGTTGCCGTCGTATTGGCCGGTAAAGGCGATGTATTTCCCGTCGGGCGAGATGCGGGGAAACATTTCGTATCCGTTGTGCGAAGTGAGGCGGCGCGCCGTACCTCCGGCCGCGTCGACGCTGTAGATGTCGCCGGCGTACGAAAACGCAATCCGGTCGCCGTTGATGTGCGGGAACCGGAGGAGCCGGGCTTCTTCGGCTTGTGTACCTGCCAAGGCTGCACAGCCGAGACAGAGCAGATAAAGTTTTTTCAGATTCATATCGGTAGTATTTGATGTTTGTTATCGTAGCGGCCGGAAGCGGCAGACGCAGGCTTTTTCCGGGTGTTGCTCCGGAATGGCCTGTCGGCGGGTCTCTTCCGTGTGTTTTCGCTTCTCCCGAAGGCAAAAGTACATGAAAAATCGGAATGCGGAAGCATATCGGAGGGCTGCTTTTCCGTTTGCCGGGCACATAGGCTTGCCGAGCCCTGTTTCTTCCCGGGTCAGGTGCTTTCGCGCCCTGTAAATAAGCCGGGTTTTACTTGGATTATCCGGTTATTCGGAATAGCTTTGCCGGTAAGCGGAACCTGGCGATCCGATGCGGCAAACCCGGCAGGAGTACGAAAGCGGGTGCCGGATTCCGGTAGGAACTTAACACAGCATAAGATGAAGAAACTCCGATTATTCGCATTATTCGTGCTCGGGGCCATCGGGGCGGCCCGTGCGCAAAACGATCACCTGGTGCCGGAGTGCACAGGTTCGTACGCTCGTTACGACTCGATTGTATGTGCCCCGTTCGGAACGAATCCCGGACTCCGTTTTATCGCGGCTCCTTCGTGGGGTTATTTAACCGCTTTTTCGTTGGAAAAAGAAAAAGGGGCTCCTGTTGTGAAGGTTCATACGATGGATTATGCGGGAAAGGGATGGCGTCCGTCCGGTTTTTACCGGTTGCCGGTGGATACGTCGTACGGCGGAGCGCTCGCGGATTTGCTAAACGAGGCCTTGTTGCAGGTGGATTTCCCGGAAGAGGATACCGGCGGATTGGACGGCGTTACGTATTTCTTCAGCCGCACCGATGCAGAAGGGATAAGGAAAACCGGTAAAACAGGGTCGCCCGGCGATTCCACGCTGATGCGTCGCCTCACCGGGTTGTGCGATTCCGTTTGCCAGGCTACGACGGTAGCCGGCCTCCCTGAAAGGGCGCGGTTGCAGCAGGTGACGGGCGAGCTCGCAGCCTACCGGGAGAAGTACCGGGGCCGGAGCAAGGAGTATAAGAGCCGGGGTTTGTTCGACCTGACACATGCGTATTACCAAGGACGGTTCGACCGGAGGCCGCATTATCCTACGCCTTACGGGCTGACGGAGTATGCCGTGTGGAGCATCTGCTATCCGGATTCTTTGCTGCGGACGAATACCTGGGGCGAGGCGGTTTGCCGTTTCTTCGTGGATAGCGCCGGCTGGGTGTCGGTCGGGAATTGTACGGCTTCGCATCCGTTGTTCCGGGAAGAGGCGGAGCGCATCGTTCGCTCGCTCGAGCTGTGGAAACCGGCGGAGAAAGACGGGCGGAAGGTAGCGAGCGACGGGGTGTTGTTTATTCCGTTCAATCCGGAGTTTTACCGCGAGCGGCTGGCGAGGCAAGAGCCGGTGCTCACGGCCTGTGCGGGGCAACGGGTGGATAAGGAACCCCGGTTCCCGGACGACATCCGCTCGCTGGTGATGGGCAACAGGCACGGGCCGGCCTGGGCTTGGCCGGATACGGCTACGGTTACGTGCCGGTTTACGGTAAACCAGGAGGGGTACGTGGAAAACGCGCGGGTGGTAGCAGGAGCGTATCCGGATTACAACAACGAGGCGCTGAGTATATTGTACGGTTTCCCGCGGCTGATTCCGGCGTCGGTAAACGGCGTGTATGTGCCGTTCGATTATCTGTTGACGATTCGTTTCTGCGAGAAGGATTACCGGCATTACCGGAGTTTCCGGAATAATGCGGAGAGGGTGAGCGATAAGATGGTCGGCGTGTTTTCCTCCCCTGACTGGTTCGGTACCTACGGCGATTATCCGGACGAGTTGATGGATTACGTACGTGCACACGTGCGGATTACGCCGGAGATGAAGGCCACGGGGATACGGGGCCGGGTGGTTTGTTCGTTTTGGGTGCGGTTCGACGGGTCGATGGACAGTTTCGAGGTAGTGCGCGGATTGCATCCGTTGTTCGACGAGGAGGCGTTGCGGGTGGTACGGTCGCTGCCGAACCGGTGGAGCCGCTCGTACCGGTTTAACGGGGGAAAGCATTACCAGGAGTTTATGTCGAAGGTGAAGTATACGGTGCCGGTTTATTTTTAAAAGGTAGAGGGGGATGTTCGCCGCCGGGCTTTTTTGCGGGAAAGAAGCAAAGGCTTTCCGTGCCTGGACAGGCGGTGGGGAGCGTTGCTTCGAAAGGGGCTTTTCCCGCTTGCCGCGAAGGGCCGTGCCGGCCGTTGCCGCAGCGCCCCTGTCCAGGCAAAAGCCCGCTTTTGCCGGAACGCCTTTTCTACCTCCGTTTCTTTCGGAGAAGAAACGAAACTACCCTTTCGGAATCAACTTGTCGAAAGCTCCTTTTATTTCCAGCAGTTCCTTTTTGATACCCTTCAGGCGGTTCACGATTTCTTCCTGGCGGATGGTGGTTTCCCTGTTGTCTTTCAGCTTCTGGCGGGCGCCGGCGATGGTCATGCCCCGCTCTTTCAGCAGGTGGTATACCAGGCGAACCGTGTCGATATCCTCCTGCTTGTAAAAGCGGGCTCCGCTTTCCGTTTTCCGGGGCGCAATCATATCGAACTCCTTCTCCCAGTAGCGAAGCGTCGACTCGTTGATGTCGAACATCCGCGCCACTTCGCTAATGGAATAATAGAGCTTCAGGTTTTTATCTTTTTTCAGAACCATCGTGTTAAAAAAGTTAATCCATCACCTGGCCGTGGTTCTCCGCGATTTGAATCATCTGGTCGTACTCTTCGGGCGTAAGGTCCATAAAATAGTACTTCGACGGGTTGTCGTGTTGCCCGTGTACGATTACCTCGTAGTGCAGGTGCGGCCCGGTGGATTTGCCCGTATTGCCTACGTACCCGATTACCTCGCCCCGCTTGATTTGCTGGCCTACGCGGGCATTGTACTTGCTCATGTGGCCGTAAAGCGTCTGGTACCCGTAGCCGTGGTCGATGATGATGCAATTGCCGTAACCCTGCTTCCAGGCGGCGTACACCACCTTGCCGTCGCCCGTGGCGTAAATCTCGGTGCCCACCTTGGCCGAGAAGTCCATGCCCGAGTGGAACTTCGGCGTGCGGTAAATCGGGTCGATACGGAAGCCGTATCCCGAGGCGGTGCGCCGCAAATCCTTGTTGGAAATCGGCTGGATGGCCGGAATGCACTTCAGGCGCTCCTCCTGGCTTTTCCCTAAGTTAATCAACTCTTCGAGCGAGTTCGACTGGATATACAACTGCTTGTCGAGCATATCCATCTTCTGGGTGGTGGAAACCACCAGTTCCGGGTTCGACAGCATGGTGAGGTGTTCGTACCGGTTACTCCCGCCGAAGCCCGATTTCCGGATGGACTCGGGTATCGATTCGGCCTGGAAGATGGCCCGGTACAGGTTTTCGTCGCGTTGCTGGATGTCTTCCAGCACTTCCTGCGCCTCGTTGAGGCGCAACGACAGTACTTCGTATTGGGTTTGCAGCAGCTTGTTTTCCTTTTGCATCCGCGACTCCATCGGCGACGGAATCCAGTACAGCATCACGAAAAAGGCCGCTACCCCGATGGCGATGCCGATGCTCAGGTGGCGCAGCAATCCGAAAAACCGCTCCTTCGCGGTGGGATAAACGCGTTCGTAGCTCAGCGTGTTCGGGTTATATAAATAATAAGTCTTTCTCGATTTAAAAAGCTTCATCGTATTTTCTACTCTTTTAGTGATTGCAAAGTTAGAAAGAAGCGCGGCGAATAACAATTGTTTTTCAGAATATTAACGGGTTTGTTCTATGGGAAAGAGGCGACTGCCGCAGAGCGGATGCGGTTGTTTGGTGCCGGGAAAAAGCACGTTGCTTTCGCTTTCTTCCGGTTCGCGTGGCCGGCTGTGGCCGGGTGTGTGCAGCCGGAAGAGCCGGTTTGTATCGATAACCTGCGTCGGGCGTCTCAGGTTATCTGTGTCGTTCGTCTCATGCAACCTGAGTAACGTTACTCAGGTTGCATGAGACGAAGCAAGGAGGTTCCCTGCGTAACGTTACTCAGGTTGTCGATGCAAATGCGTTTATCGGATAAAAGGGAGAAGAAATAATCGGTAGTAGTAAATAGTTGTGCTGATAATCAGTGGATTGGATAGGGGTAAACTTTGTTCCGGCTGCCAGGCTCGGTACACCTTCCGTTGCGTTGTCTTTCCCGGAACGGTATACGCGCCTTCATTTTCCGGAGATAAAAACAACACCCTGACCCGCATGAAAAAGCGGTTCTGTTTTGCGTCGATTGCAGACGACGTTCGACGTAGGTGATTAACGACGTTCGTCGTCTGCAACCTACGTAACGTTACGTAGGTTACCTGCGTCGAAGCACGTCGGTCATGAACGACGCCCGACGTCAATGATCGACGCAAGCGCGTTTCCCGGGTTACAAAGCGGGAAATCAGCCTGTTGGCGAGTGACGGAATAGGTTTGTAAGGTGGCGGGAAAATGGGAAAGAGAGTAAAAAAAGGTTCGCCGGTTGTGCTCCGGAAGTAAGAGAAGAAGAAAGGAGCGGTAAAGCCGCATAGCCCGGCTGTTACACACGCTGCCGTTTTCCGGTACGCACGCGGTTTGCCTGCTTCAGGAAGAAGCCGGGCCGTCGATAGCCGCTATCCATATCCGGATAATCAGCATGCGGATATGCGCGAGGTTGTTACATCTGTTGTTCCTGTCCATGGGTGCCGTTTTCGTTGTATCGCCTCGTGTTTCGGGTGAGGCGTTTGTTGCAATATAACACACGAATGCCGTTTTCCTTCTTCTTTAACTCTTTTTATAGGTGTAACATGTCCGGCACGGGAAGCAGACAGGCTTGGAAATGTTAAAAATCCGGAGAAGTAGAATGAAAAAGACGTCGGAAAATGAATGGTGAGAAGGGGAGTAAACCGGACGCCTATTGGTGCCGTATGCTCCGGAAAGGGGAACGGTAGGAAAAGGTGTCGTTTTTAACGGGTTGTTAATCAGCATACCTGCGCGTGAATTGATGCACGCAATACCATCGTTTATTGTGCCGGCCAAAACAGAGGCAACGGAAGGGAAACGAAAACGCAGCCGGAAGAAGGAAGCCCAGTTAAGTTATTGAGGAATAAGGAGGTTCGAAAAATGTAGGGGATTTAGTAGACGTAATTAAAAATAGTATTTATATTTGCACAATAAACGATGGTTTAATC
>DBGBSM010000252.1:0-5213 GCA_048468815.1 Parabacteroides sp. | reverse complement strand
ATTACGAGGGGGCGGGGGCGCTCCGCGATATGATTCAGAACCACCTGATGCAGCTTACCGCTTTCGTGGCGATGGAAGCGCCGGCCACGTTCGATCCCGAATCCATCCGCGACGAAATCGTGAAGGTATTCCGCGCCGTGCGTCCGTACCAGGCGGAAGAGATAGATACAAACATCGTACGCGGCCAGTATACCGGCCATACGGTGAAGGGAAAGGCGGTAGCCGGATACCGCAAGGAAAAAGACGTGGCGCCCGACTCCACGGTGGAAACGTACGTGGCCATGCGCCTGCATATCGACAACTGGCGGTGGGGCGGCGTGCCGTTTTACCTGTATACGGGCAAGCAACTGGCGCGGAAGCAGTCGGAAATCGTCATCAATTTTAAGGCTACGCCGATTCACCTGTTTTCCGGGCAGTGCCCGGGGGGCTCGTGCAACCAGCTCACGCTCGGTATCTCGCCCGACGAAAGCATCTCGCTCAAATTCGGGTTGAAGCTGCCGGGAGCCGGTTTCGTGGTGAAGCAGGTGAGCATGGATTTCCGGTACGACTCGCTGTCGGACAATTACCTGCCCGACGCCTACGAGCGGCTGTTGCTGGATGCCATGCTGGGCGACTCCACCTTGTACGCGCGCAGCGACGCTCTCGAAGTGAGCTGGAGCATCATCGACCCCATCGTGCAGCATTGGAAACAGGAACTGGAGCATAACCTCCATTTCTATCCCGCCGGCACCTCCGGCCCGCAGGCGGCGCAAGCGTTGCTGGGCACGCGCTACGATTGCGTTTGCCGTTGAACCGAATAAACATGCTGAGCGGATGGATAGCGATTCGTCCGCTTGATTAAATAATCGAAAAATATGGACGTAGAATCTTTTAAAAGTACACGCGAAGCATTAGTTGCTTTAACACAAGAACTGATCTGGTTAATCCGGGAAAACGGCAGCAGCCCTTTCCACCTGGCGCTTTCGGGTGGCGATACGGCGCAGCGTTTGTTCCGGCTCTGGAGCCAGGACTACCGTAAAAAAATAGACTGGCCTCTGATGCGTTTTTACTGGGTCGACGAGCGGTGTGTGCCGCCCGAGAACGAGGAGAGTAATTTCAAACACGCGAACGATTTGCTTTTCGAGCCGTTGCAGATTCCGGCTTCGCACATCTTCCGCATCAAGGGAGAGGTGAATCCGGAGCAGGAAGCCGAACGGTACTCGGAAGTAGTGAAAAACCGCGTAACCCTCTTTGCCGATATGCCGTGTTTCGACTGCATCATCTTAGGGGTGGGAACCGACGGGCATACCGCTTCCATTTTCCGCAACTCGATGGAATTGCTTACCGACGAACGTTGTTATGCCGTATCCACGCACCCGGTTACGGGGCAGAAACGGATTACGATGACGGGGCCTATCATCCTGAACGGGGCTACCCTGTTCGTGCCTATCGTGGGAAAGGCGAAAGCCGCAGTGATGGAAACCTTGATGAGCGCGCCTGCTCCCTGCGACGAAACGCCCGCCTGCTACATCCTGAGCCGGGCGCAGAACCTCACCGTGTTTACCGATTGCCTGTAAACCGGACGGTATCGGATTGCGTAGGTTATACGAAAACGCGGCGTCAGGCACGTTCGGCAGTGGATTTTTTTCTCTGAGAACGGCTGTCGCCGTGTTTTTGCATTCGCTACGTTGTGCCGAACGTACGAATCCATGTCCCTGGTATCATGCATACGAAGCTGCCGGGCATTCGCATCCCCTTGTAGCTGTTTGGTTTTGCCGACATGGTACATGACGAAAATTTTTTCTTTGTTGAGTCACAGTGGGCTGGTTTTTCTCCCTACCGGGCTGGTTTAGGCCGTTACCACGGCGGGTCTTCATTTTTTTCTCTTAAAAGAAAATCCCGGGTAAGTAAGGCAGTAGCCAAACTTGTTCGGATAATGCCGAGCGTGAGGGATTTATGCAAAAAAGCGAAGCAAAAAAGTTTAAGGGCTACGTCCGCTTCGCTACATCCCGGCTTTCGTTCGCTAAAAGCTCCGAACTCGCTCCTTGCAGAAGCTCAAACAGCGTGGCCTTCCGAGCGTTCACTCCGTACCATTTTCTTCAGGCTCTCTTGCTGAGGCCCTTGGTTCCATACGAAGTGGCCGGTGCTTTTCAGGGTTCGGCAAGATACAGTTACTCGAATCCGATGGAAGGTGTCTGCTCTTTTTCCTTAAGTTCTCTGTGTCTCTGTGTTTATTTTTTTGTCATGTAGTTTTGTCTTTCCGAAAGAAAAACATCCTTTTTTTATTTTTAATTCCGGCTGTTTTGTGTACTTTTACCGCTATCGTTTGCAGAGATAAGCCGGAAATAAGCCGGAGATGAAAAACACTAATCGGAAGCCTATGTCACTCGTTTCAACCTTAAATCCTCTTTTCCTTTCGCCGCAGGCAAGCGGCCATACGGAATCGCTTTTTCCTTTTACCCGCGAAGCGTTGGCCAACTGCGGACGCGCCATTTTCGACTCCGCGCACCATACACCGTTCGAAACCGGTTGGCGCCTGCTCATCGTGCTGGTGTTCGCCGGCGCGGCAGTGCTTTTCGTAACGGCCGCCGTCCGGTTTCTCTGTTACCTGCTACAACGGCTTTCGCGCGGAAAGGAGCGGAACGAGAAACGCGCCTTGGAGAAAAATCTCTTTATCCAGGGCGCCATCGCCGTTTGGGCGGCCGGCTACATCCTTTACTTCATCGGGTTTTGCTACGAAGGCACCGCCGCCTCCTTCTGGGCGCTGCTGCTGCGTCCGGCCCTGTCGTCGCTCGAAATGTTCGTTTCCCACTCCGATTTGCTCGAAGTGGCGGAGAACTGCAAGGAAAATGCGGTGTATATGGCCTTTTTCTCGGCCGTCCATTTCTCGGCCGTGGCGGTGAGCGCAGCCTTTGCCGTGAACTACTTAGGCTTCCGCCTGCGCTCGTGGCTCCGGTTATTGTGCACTACCTGGCGTCCCGGCCGCTACCGGTTGTATGTGTTTTTCGGCGTGAGCGACGCCTCGTGCCAGCTGGCGAAAGATATTCACGAGCAGGCGCTCCGGGAAAAGGAAAACGACGGGAAAGCCCTGACCCACCGGATTCTTTTCGTGGAAGCGCCGGCCGACTCGTCGGAAGAGCATGAGTTGCAACGCATGAGTTTCAGCCATATTTTGGGGTTGTTCTCCTACCGCCGCACGATAATCGAGGAAATCGGCGGCTCGGATGCCATCCTGCTGAACGCTACCCGGAGCCTGTCGGATGTGGAAAAGCCCGACAACCGCGTGTTGCTGCGGGTGGGGCTCGAAAAAGTGAGGGCGCTTGTAGAAAAAGCACATAGCGCGGCTTTCTTTTTCCTTTCGGAGAATGAAGAAGCGAATGTGAAGTCGGTGCTGAACGTGCTGAACGACGAGGCGCTCGACGACCCGAAAGTACGGATATTCTGCCATGCGCGCCGCAACGCGCTGAATACCCAATTGGAAAACCCGGGCGGCACCCGGGCCGAGGTTAAGGTAATCGACTCGTCTTACTTGTCGGTGGTTTCGCTGAAAACCCGGCGGAAAAACGAAACGGAGCCGTTGTTAGGCCGGAGCGAGTACTTGTATCATCCGGTTAATTTCGTCGACATCGATACACGCCACGGAGTGGTAAAGTCGCCGTTTACGGCGCTCATCGTGGGATTCGGCGAAACCGGCCGCGACGTGCTGCGCTTCCTGTACGAGTTCGGCTCCTTCGTAGGGGAAGACGGAGCGAAAAGTCCGTTCAAGTGTTACGTCGTAGATGAAAAGATGGATGCGTTGCGCGGGCGTTTTTTACTGAAAGTTCCGGCGCTGAAAGATATGCGGAACGAAGTGGAATTGCTCGACTTGTCGTGTAACTCGCCGGCATTCTGGGACAAACTGGAAAGCATCGTGAACGAGCTGAATTACGTAGTGATTGCCGTGGGCGACGACGAAACGGGCATAGCGCTGCTGGCGGATATATACGAGTTCGTGGGACGGCACCGCCGCAACGGGTTCGAAAAGTTCCGTATCTTCGTACGTTCGTACAAGCCCGAAAACGAGTTGCGCCTGGAGCAGTTGATTCGTTACTACAAAGAGAATAACGAAGATGCGGTTACCCTGTTCGGCGCCTCGTCAGAAATCTATCGGAAGGATATGATTATGAATGATGAGCTGCTGGAAATGTCAAAGACATTTTACGAGGCCTACAACCGGGTTTCGTCTTATCCCGACGAAACGTGGGAACAGCGTCGCGAAAGCATATTGAAAACGGAAGGGGTTACCCGCCTGCTCAATCGCCGGAGCGTGCGGCGGAAAGAGGGGCAGGATATGGCGAATTGCCTGCATATCTACACCAAGGTAAGGCTTGCCGGCGGCTGGCAACGCGTATGCGGCAGCCTGCCAAACGACCCGGACTGGGAAACGTGCCGCACCAACCTGGCGAAATGCGAGCACCTGCGCTGGAACGCCTCGCATTATATGGGAGGATACGTCCTGATGACAGCCGAGGTGAAACGCGCTGTCGGGCCCGGTAAGTCGTGCGACGAGCGCACCAAGCAGCATACTTGCCTCATTCCGTGGGAACAACTGGATAAGAAAAACCAGGGATACGACTACCAGGTGGTGGATACTTCGCTGAAGTTAACCCGGGGAACGGAACCGGATACGAAAAGGTAAGGCGTAATGCGCCTCGGCAGGCGGCCAGGAAGAGAGGTACACCAAAACAATAAACTGTCATTTTGTTAAAATACCCCCTTCGAGAATGCGCTAATCGAGTGCCTGTTCGTATACGCGCCGAAATAGGGCGCTCACGCGAAGTTGGCAAAATGCAAAAAGGTGTTGCTGGGTGTGCGGCGTCTTTGTTTTGATTGTAATACGGTGTGCGATGCTGCCTTTTGTTCGGTTATTCCGGATGAGAGGTTGCAAAAGGATAGTTTGTTTTTGTTCGCCTTTTCAAGGCTGATAGAAAATGTTTGTGTTGAAATTTGTACTTTTTCGGAGTATGTTTTCTTTTGTCGACAGGTTTCTTGAAGAAATATACGTTTGTTAACAAAATTCATGCTACGCTTTTTTCCAAAACATGCTTATGTTTTTAAATTTCTTCCGCATGAATTGGAAAAAACATAAGCATGTTTTTTTGAAAAGCTGCTTTTCTTCCCCAAAAAACGTGCTAAAGTTGGGAAAAACGAGTTGAAATGCTTTTTTTATTCAAAGTATGCGTTTTATTTTAGGG
>DBGBSM010000251.1:0-3096 GCA_048468815.1 Parabacteroides sp. | reverse complement strand
GAACATTAATTACGTAATTAACGGTGTATTGGCGGTTGCTGTGATCATTCTGTTCGTAATGCAGTTTTCCGGTAAAAAAGAAGCCGGAGCAGCCGCACCGTCTGCTAACGGAGAGGTGATTACGGCAACGCTTCCGGTAGCCTATGTGAATCTCGATTCGCTTTTAACGAACTACAACTATGCGAAAGACCTGAACGAAGTGATCCTGAAGGAACAGGAAAATTCGCGTGCGAATATCATGCAGAAAGCCCGTTCGCTGGATGCCGAGATGAAAGATTTCCAGCGGAAGCTCGAAAACAACGCGTTCCTTACGCGCGAAAGAGCCGAACAGGAACAAGCCCGGCTGGTAAAGAAACAGCAGGAATTGCAGGAAATGGACAATCGCCTTTCGCAAGAACTGATGGCCAAGCAGTTAAAGATGAACGAACAATTCCGCGACACGGTAGTTACGCAATTGCAAATATTCAATAAAGACAAGAAGTACCAGATTATTTTCTGCAATACGGCAGGCGATAACATCCTGTGGGCCGAAAAGGTATACGATATTACTTCCGACCTGGTCGCTTTCCTGAACAAACATTATTCTTCTCCCGTAGAAAAATAACAACGACTTATTTATACGCACACCGAGGACGCGGAGGTGCAGAGATAACCGGTCGAACGGCTCTGCGGCTCCGCGTCCGTTGTTTTTCAGTACCCTCCGTATGAAATCCGTATTAGCTGCTTACCTGGCCCGGCAAAAGTCCGTGCGGCGCCAGTCCGGTTTGCCGGTATCGCCCGCGTTGGGCATCGGCGTGGTGATACCCTGTTACAACGAGCCCGGATTGCTCCGTTGCCTGTACAGCCTGGCAGCTGCGGGCAAGCCGGGCTGCGACGTGGAAATCTGCATCGTGGTAAATGCGCCCGACAACGCGCCCGATGCAGCCGTTGCCTGCAACCGGCAAACCGAGGCCGCCCTGGATGCGTTTATCCGCGAAACCGCTACCCCCTCATTCCGGGTGTACTACCTGGATGTAACCCTTCCGGCCGGCAAGTATGCCGGCGTGGGGCTGGCGCGGAAAATCGGTATGGACGAAACGATTCACCGCTTTGCCGCGATTCACCGGCCGGATGGCGTGCTTGTTTCGCTGGATGCCGATTGCGAAGTGTCGCCGGAGTACTTTACCGAGATAGAGCGGACGTTCCGTGCGCCGGCTGCCCGGTATGCGTCGGCCGTACTCGGTTTCGAGCATCCGCTTCCGCCTCCGGGGGAAGAGCCGGCCGTGCGGAAAGCGATGATTCAGTACGAGTTGTATCTGCGCTACTACAAACACGCCCTGCGCTATACCGGTTTTCCCTATCCGTATCATACCATCGGCTCCTGTTTCGCCGTGACGGCCGAAACGTATTGCCGCGCCGGAGGGATGGGCAAATACCAGGGAGGCGAAGATTTCTATTTCCTGCAAAAAGTGTTCCCGCTGGGAAAAACGGCGGAAATCCGTACGGCCCGGGTATTTCCGGCCGCCCGCCTGTCGGACCGGGTGCCGTTCGGTACCGGCCCTTCGTTGATTCGGCTGGCGGAACAAGCGGAGCCGGTTAAATACACCTACGCCTGGGAGTCGTTCGGGTGGATAAGGCGCTTTATCGCTGCGCGGCAGGCTTGCTTCAAACAATCGGCCGCCTCCGTACGAACGGGTTGGAGCCGGCTTTCGATGCCCGGCTGTCCTGGCGGATTACCCGGACCGTTCCGGCAGTACCTCGACGATATACACCTGGCGGAAGCGATAGAAGAGTTGGGGCGCAATTGCGCTTCGCCCGCTATTTTCGAACGCCGTTTCTTCGACATCTTTTCCGCTCTGCGGATTCTCCAGGCATTGAACGCTTTGCAGCAAACCTATCCGTTGCAACCGGTCGCCCGCGAAACGGCGCGGTTGCTGAAGGCCGTATACGGCACGGCTGTTCCCGAAGAAACGCCTCTTTCGGAAAGCGGAGCGCTGGCGTTGCTCCGGCAAATACAGGCATACGGGTGATTGGAGCGGATGGAGGCGGGTGCATCGTGCCGTAGAAACTCAGGTACGTAGAGGTAACGAACCCGGTTTTTCCTTCGTTTTACTCGCTTCGGGAAGGCATTTCCGGACGCGGTTTCGGAATAAAAACAGGAATCTAAATCGTGTAAAAAAAGGTTCTCGGTTTGCGTCGATTGCAGACGACGCCCGACGTAGGTCGTTAACGGCGTCCGGCGTCTGCAATCGACGTAACGTTACGTCGGTAACCTACGTCCAAGCACGTCTACAACCTACGACGCCCGACGTCGACAATCGACGCAAACCGGTTTGCCGGGTAGAAACAACGAAAGCAGGCCGTCCGGAGTATGCCCGGACAACTCGGAAGAGCGGATGAGGGTGAGAAGAACAGGAAAAGCGGCGTCGTCTTCCCGGTGCGGTAAAAACGCTTGTTAAACAGGGGGGTAAAAGCGGAAAGTAAATCCGTGCAGCCGCCTTATTTTTTGTCCGGCACAGCGAAAGCTACGTACAGTTGGAGTACGGCGGCGATGAAAAGGCAGGCTATCCATTCGGTACGCCCTTTGAACATAAAGGCCGAGGCGGCGATCATCAGGAACGAGGCCAGTACGTTGAACCGGTGTAGCCGTCGCCGGCGGAAGTCCAGTTGCCGGTAAGGCGCCGTGAGGTGCATGACGGCCATCCCGGCCGTACCCAATGCGAACAGGTAAGGCGCGTACACCCAGCGCGTCAGGTAGAATACCACGCCGACGAGTACCAATAAGGCGGAGAAGTTGTATATGGAAGCTCTTACCGGCCGGTTCATTCGTCTTTATCCTTGATAAGGTAAATATCCTCGTTTTCCTTTTTCATGAAGTATTCTTCGCGGGCGAACCGTTCCAACCCTTCCTTGTCGGTGCGCAGGTTTTTCAGTTTCTCGGTGTTCGTTTGGATTTCTTCCTGGTATTGCTTGATTTCCTTTTCCAGCGTACGGATCTTCTCGTCGTACTGGTAGCGCCGGTATAAGTTGCTGTCGCCCGCCGTAAACGTCAGGGCCAGGAACACGACGGTAACGAGCCAGTACAAGTTAATCCGGGATAAATACTGGGTGTAGAAA
>DBGBSM010000250.1:0-4623 GCA_048468815.1 Parabacteroides sp. | reverse complement strand
ATTTTTATGAATCACGCCGATACCGCCTTCACGGGCGATAGCGATAGCCATCTTCGCTTCCGTTACGGTATCCATCGCTGCGGAAACCATCGGAATATTCAACTGGATGTTACGTGAAAAACGGCTGGTGAGGTTGACGTTTCGGGGAAGTACTTCTGAATAGGCCGGTATCAACAATACGTCGTCAAATGTCAATCCGTCCATTACTAACCTATCTGCAATAAATGACATAGCGGTATGCTTTAAAAATTATTGCGTGCAAATATACGCATTTTCGGGAAAATCCGTATGCAACCCGGAAGAAAATATTCGCAAACTACCGTACATAAACAAGAAAGGCCCGGAAACACCCGGTAAAAGAGAGCGCATCGCCGCCGGAGAATTACTCCCCTTCCCTTTTTCCGCTTCGGTGTTTCCGCGTCTTTCCGCGTTAATCCTTTATATTATAATGTGTCTTTCGTATTTCCGGGCGTTATCAGTTCGCCATTTCCGAAAGGAACTTGATGCGTACCAGCCGGATTTCTTCTTCCGTATAATCCGCGCCCAGTTCTTCGATGGCATCTTCCAGGGCATCCGTTTCCGAATCCTTGAAATACTCGTATATTTCTTCGATCCGGTCTTCGTCCATCACCTCGTTCAGGAAATAATCGATATTGATTTTCGTTCCGGAGTACACAATCGTTTCTATTTCATCCAGCAATTCGCTAAACTCCAAGCCCTTTGTCAAGGCAATATCGTCGAGCGCCACTTTCCGGTCGATGCTCTGTACAATCGACACTTTCAACTTCGACTTGTTGGCAACCGTACGCACGCGCAAATCCTCCGGACGCTCTATCTCGTTCTCCTCCACGTGCTTTTTAATCAAGGCAATAAACTCTTGTCCGTAGCGCTTGGCCTTGCCGGCTCCTACGCCCGGAATATTCTGCAACTCGTCCAGGGTAACCGGATACGTGGTAGCCATCGCTTCGAGCGACGGGTCTTGAAATATAACGAACGGCGGAACCTCCAGTTTTTTCGACAACTTTTTCCGCAAGTCTTTCATCATCGAATACAAAATCGGGTCTACGGCACACGATGCCCCCCCTCTTACCGGCACTTCTTCTTCCTCTTCCTCGAACTCGTTGTCTTTTATAATCTTGAACGAAACGGGATTTTCGGCAAACGCTTTTCCCTGCGGGGTAATTTTAAGCAACCCGTAATTCTCGATGTCCTTATCGAGATAACCGGCAATCAATGCCTGGCGAATTACGGCATGCCAGGTTTTTTCGTCTTCATCCTGGCCCGATCCGAACACTTCGAGTTCGTTATGGCCGTACGACTGGATTTCCGACGTTTCTTTTCCCACCAGCATATTGACTACATACTCCGCCTTTACCTTTTCTTTCAATGCTCCTATTACGTCGAGCACCGCTAATAATAATTCTTTTGCTTCCACTTTTTTCTTCGGGTTCAAACAATTATCACAATTACCGCAATTTTCTTCCTGGTATTCTTCGCCGAAATAATGCAACAGCACCTTTCTGCGACATACCGCCGTTTCGGCATAAGCAGCCGTTTCCAGCAACAACTGGCGCCCGATTTCCTGTTCGGCCACCGGTTTTCCCTGCATAAATTTCTCGAGTTTCTGCAGGTCTTTATAGGCATAAAATGCGATACATTCGCCTTGCCCCCCGTCGCGCCCCGCACGTCCGGTTTCCTGGTAATATCCCTCCAGGCTTTTCGGTATATCGTAATGGATCACATAGCGTACGTCGGGCTTGTCTATTCCCATGCCGAAAGCGATGGTAGCCACGATCACATCCACTTTCTCCATCAGGAAAGCGTCCTGGTTCTCGGTGCGCATCTGCGAATCCATCCCGGCGTGATACGGCAACGCATGGATGCCGTTGGCCTTCAGTATATCGGCGAATTCCTCCACCTTCTTCCGGCTCAAACAGTATACGATACCGGATTTTCCTTCTTGCGATTTTATATATTTAATAATTTCACGGTCGATATTCGGCCCTTTCTGCCGGATTTCGTAATAGAGATTGGCCCTGTTAAAAGACGATTTGAACACGTGTGCGTCGATCATTCCCAGGTTCTTCTGGATATCGTGTTGCACCTTGGGCGTAGCGGTAGCCGTAAGCGCTATGAGCGGACGTTTCCCGATTTCGTTGATGATGGGACGAATGCGACGGTATTCCGGACGGAAGTCGTGCCCCCACTCCGATATGCAATGCGCCTCGTCGACCGCATAAAACGAAATATTGGCCTGCCGCAGAAAATCCACGTTTTCTTCTTTCGTAAGCGATTCGGGCGCCACGTACAGCAGCTTGGTCTTCCCGCACCGGATATCTTCTTTAACCTGATCGATTGCCGATTTGTTTAAAGAAGAATTGATAAAATGAGCTACCCCATCTTCTTCACTGAAATTCCGCATCGCATCCACCTGATTCTTCATCAGGGCGATAAGCGGGGAAATCACCACGGCTGTACCTTCCATCATTAACGACGGAAGTTGGTAACACAACGATTTTCCACCGCCGGTAGGCATCAGCACGAACGTATCGTTGCCTGCCAGCACATTCCTGATTATTGCTTCCTGGTTACCTTTAAAGGTATCGAATCCAAAATGTTTTTTCAGTTCCTCGGTCAGACGATCTTTTTTGGCCATAATCTCAAACTCTGTTTTTAACAACCGGATGCATTACGCCACCTGCAACCGGTTCACATCCGATTTTTCAAATTTCTCCCGTGCATACTTCAAGGTTACTTGTAGTTTTTTCTCTTGTTGCGAAGGCATGCTGAACATGGCATCCATCATAATCGCCTCCACGATGGAACGTAATCCGCGCGCACCGAGCTTAAATTCGAGCGCTTTATCCACAATAAACTCATAAACGTCTTCGTCGAACGACAACTCGATGTGATCCATGGCAAACAACTTGACATACTGTTTGATAATCGAGTTTTTCGGCTCGGTAAGGATATTCCGCAACGCGCTCCGGTCGAGCGGATTCAAATAAGTAAGGATGGGCAACCGCCCTATGATTTCGGGAATAAGCCCGAACGACTTCAAATCGGTGGGGGTAATGTATTTCAACAGGTTGTTCCGGTCTACCAGGTCGGTAGCCTTGCTGGCGGCATAGCCTACCACACGGGTATTGAGCCGCTGGGCGATTTTCTTTTCTATCCCGTCGAAAGCGCCGCCGCAAACGAACAAAATATTTTTGGTATCCACCGGAATCAGTTTTTGCTCGGGATGTTTACGCCCCCCTTGCGGCGGTACGTTCACGATGGAACCTTCGAGCAACTTCAGCAATCCCTGCTGTACGCCCTCGCCGCTCACATCGCGGGTAATGGACGGGTTATCGCCTTTCCGGGCGATTTTGTCGATTTCGTCGATAAATACGATTCCCCGCTGGGCGGCCTGTACATCGTAATCGGCCGCCTGCAACAACCGGGTAAGAATGCTTTCGATATCTTCGCCCACATAACCGGCCTCGGTCAGTACGGTAGCGTCGACAATGGTAAAAGGCACGTGCAGCAACTTGGCGATGGTGCGGGCCAGCAACGTTTTACCGGTACCGGTAGCCCCTACCATAATAATATTGGATTTTTCTATTTCGACGTCGTCGGAAGTTACTTTTTGCAGCAACCGTTTGTAATGGTTATAAACGGAAACCGACAAATAGCGTTTGGCATCGTCCTGACCGATTACATACTGGTCGAGGAACTTTTTAATGTCTTCGGGTTTCGGCAATTCCTGCTGAGACAGTCCGAAGGAAGACTTGGGTTTGGCTTCTTCGTTCTCCTGAACGATTTCGTATGCCCGGGCCACGCACTCGTCGCAAATGGCACCGGACATTCCGTTTATCAGCAAACCCGCTTCCTTTCTGCCCCGGCCGCAAAAACTACATGTTTCGCCTATTTTGGCCATAGTTTGAAATTAAGGGGTTATTAGTCTGTGTTTATTTACGGGTAAGTACTGCATCGATCATGCCGTAGTCTTTGGCTTCTTCGGCCGTCATCCAGTAATCGCGGTCGGAGTCGCGCTCCACTTCTTCCACGGTTTTCCCGGAGTGGCGGGCAATGATTTCGTACAGTTCCTGTTTTACCTTCAGGATTTCACGGGCGGCGATCGCGATATCCGACGCCTGTCCCTGCGCACCGCCCAACGGCTGGTGAATCATCACCCGGGCATGCTTCAGGGCGAACCGTTTCCCTTTCTCGCCCGATACCAGCAATACGGAGGCCATCGAAGCCGCCATTCCCGTACAAATGGTAGATACGTTACTGCTGATAAACTGCATCGTATCGTAAATGCCGTAACCGGCATATACCGAGCCGCCGGGCGAATTGATATAAATGGATATATCCTTTCCCGGGTCGCTCGAGTCGAGGTACAATAACTGAGCCTGAATCACATTCGCAGTATAATCGTCGATCTGGGTACCGAGAAAAATAATCCGGTCCATCATCAAACGGGAAAAAACATCCATCTGCGCCACGTTCAACTGGCGCTCTTCGATGATGGTAGGCGAGATATAACTGCTGGTTATGTTCATATAGCTGTCGAGCGCATTCCCGCTCATGTGCAAATGCTTCGTTGCATATTTTCTAAAATCTTCCATACGTTCT
>DBGBSM010000249.1:0-7776 GCA_048468815.1 Parabacteroides sp. | reverse complement strand
TGGAACTGAACCGGATTTCGGGATTCGTGAACCGCGCCAAAGGTACCGGTCGCCCCACCAAAAAAGACCGTCGTGAACTGGAACAGTTCGCTTCGCCCGAATGCTTACCCGACGGAATGATTGACGATGGCTTCGACTTTGACTTCGATTTCGATACGGAGGATTGAACACATACGTTCTATCACTGCGCCAAATATTCGTCGGGAGTTAAAACCGGGATTTTGGAAAAACGAAAATCTTTTCCGTTCCTGGTAACAATCACATCTACGTTTTTGCTAAGCGCCGAATAATACTGCAACGCATCTTCGTAATCGGCGAACGGAGAAGCCAATGCATCGTCTACCACCTTTTCATCGGCTACGGTAACCCGCGAAAGCTGACGGAAATTGCGAAGTAAGCGTAACATGCGCTGCTGCCCGTGTTTTCGTAAAAGGTAAGAAACAGTAGCATAGGTCATCGGCGAAACATACAATGTGATTTTTTTGCTATAGGCCAACGTAAAAATAGCTACCGCCGCCTTACAAAAAGGTTCACGCTTGTCTAACAGGTCGATTACGACATTGGTATCCAAAAACACCTTTTTCATCGATATTTCTCCTCTTGATAACGGTGATAAGCATCCCGTCCGTTCAAATCGTCTTCTCCCACCGCTTCGCCGGCACCCAATAAACTCAATACGATGTCAGGTACGGGCGTTTGTGCGGCCGGGTCGGGCTCGTTGGTCAAACGCTTCAAATAGTCTTCGATTAGGGAAGAAAGGTCGATACCGCGTTGCCGGGCATACGCCACCGCTTTATCCACGATATTTTTATTCAATTGAACTCCGGTTGTTTCCATAAGGCTTCTGTTTTGGTATACTATATAGAGTAAAGATAGCGCAAACCGAGAGCAGAAGCAAAGCTTGCTTTGGTTATGCCGAGGTGTAGCCTATCTTCGATTTATCCTTTAAAACAAAGATACGACTATTTTCTTTTTCCGCCAAATTCACAAAAAATCGCCGGTTAGCCGGACGCGTGATTCTGGCCTGTTGCCCTACCCCGTCCGGCGCACCCGGTACCGAGCCGGCCGGTAACCTATTCGGTTTTCTTTTGGAAAATCTCTTTTTCGAGCACCGCGAATCTTTCTTCCGTCAATTTAAAATACTGGTTGTAAAGCTCCAGGCTGCTTTCGTACAGCTTTTGCATTTGTTCCAGTACGGCGTGAAAGGATTTATCCTCCTGCGTGTTTACTTCCCCGATGTTACATCCTACAGAATTTCCCGTCATCGTATTATCCGAAAACGTATTATTCTCGATATTAAACGTCAGCGGTTGTTCGTCGTCCATCTTCTTAATCAACTCCACCGGAACATTCAGGCCTTTGGCGAACCGCCGGAGCACCTCCTCTTCTATCTTCGGCTGTTCCTCGTAGCGCGAAATCTGTTGCTGGCACATCGATATCCGGTCGCCCAACCCTTCCTGAGTCAATCCCTGCCCGCGGCGCAGACGTCGCAGGTTGTGGCCCTGATGAACGCGGGCGTCTTGCACAGTGGTCATTTCGTTCGTTTCCATATCGTTTATTTTTTCTTCCTTTGTATATAGCAACAAAGATAAAAACTTATAAGTTCCACGCAAGGCTGTATATGCGTAAAAATACACGTGATACATGCAAATACGCGTATCCGCACACCTGCTTATGTGTAAAATACAACACCGTATCCGAAAAAAAATAGCTTGCTTTGCTTGTAAAAACAACAAAACATATCCTCATGAAAGCATACAACTTCGAAACTTTACTGAATTATGTGTTCAAGCGCCTCTCTTTCTCCAGCCGGGTACGGGTAATGGGGCATTGGGATTGGTATGCCGACGACATCCCGCCGGGCAGCCGGATGCGAGTTACCTTCTACCTGGAAAGGAATGTACACACGATGGATTTGGAAACGTACGAAAAGTTCCTCGCCGGAGAGCTGGATTATTTCGACGAAAACTTGAAAAACACCGGCATTACGCTGTACGATGCTTTCCATCGCAAACGGCTGAAAGCGGCATTTATGAAAAAATAACTCCGAGCCTTCGAGGCCGGTAGTTAAAAAAACAAACATACTACCCTATAACGGAGGCGGATCATCGCTTTCGGATAATCAGGCCACGTATGAGCCGTATAAGGCTATCTCCCTCAAAAACAAACGGTAAAAATCAAAAAGGCAGCTGGCTTGCAATAAGCCAGCTGCCTTTTTGATAATTTGAAACGTTTCCCCGGATATACATCTTCTTCACGAAAGCAGAGGAAATTTCTTCACACCATGCCGCTGTTTTCGGTTGCCGCCGTCGCCATCTATATTGCCGCCGACGCTGGCAAGTTTGCCGCCGACGCCGTTTTTATTGCCGCCGTCGGCGGCAACCAAATTCATAAGCAAAAAAGAATAAACATCTTGCCAGGTCGGTCGTCGAAGCAAGCAACCTATTTACCGGCTTTCCCTGATTATAACGCATATTTCAGCTCCAGCGGCTTATCGGTAGATACTGGCGCCACTTTCACCGTTAACCGGCCGCCACGGTCGTCGGAGTCGAAGTAATACCCTTCGCCCGCTTCGTTCAGTTCGAGCGCCGTATAATACAACGGCAACGCCTTTCCGTTCAGGGTAAGCTTTTCCGGACAGCCGGAAGCCTGTACGTCGAATACATACGCACGCTCTTTCAGCCGGCCGGTGAAATCGCCCTCGGCGGCATCCACCCGGATTACGGTTTCGCCCGCACCCGCTTCCGGAGCGCTTACCCGAATCCAGGTTTCGGCGAACTTCCCGTCGCGGTATTCGCGGGTAATCTGGTCGTCTTCGTACAAACAGAACTGCGATTTACCCGAAGGCCATACCTGTAACGTCAACGTATCGGCCGGTCGCTCCCATACATAATTCATTTGCGGGTATAGCGGAACGATAGCTCCGCCTCTCACGAATACAGGCAGCTTATCCAACGCGCATTTGTACGTATCGAGCCACGTGCCCCCTTCGTATTCCTTTCCGTTCCAGTAATCGAACCATTTCGCACCTTTAGCGAAGTAAATGCTGTCGCGTACCGTACCCCAGGCTTTCTTGGTATAAACGGGCGCTACCAGGAGCCATTCGCCACTCATAAATTGGTACTGCGTTTGCGTGCCCCGGGTAACGGTATCGTCCGGAAACTCCAACACCATTCCCCGTACCGTAGGCACGCCGGTGGTATGGGCTTCATGGCAATAACTGTAATAATACGGATTCATCCGCATCTTCAGGCGCAGGAATTCGCGGTTGATGGTAGTATAGGGCTCGCCGTAATTCCAGGGTTGTTTGTTTACTTCGGCCCAACCGCTCATACCCATCAGGATGGGGGTAAAGCATTTCCATTGCAAGTCGCGCGTGTAAGTGCGGGCGCTTCCCCCGAAAATGCCGTCGACATCGCCGGTGGCCGCATTCTGCGCCGATAATCCCGAGCCGATCAACGTGGGAATATGAAAACGGATATACTCCCAGTTGCCGCTCTGGTCGCCGCTCCATACGGTAGCGTACCGCTGAGTGCCGGCCCAACCGCAAACCGTCCACACGAACCCGCGCTCGTTGCTGTTCTTTTCGATGCCCTCGAATGCGGCGCGGGCGCCGTTCAGGGCGAACTCGTAGCCGTCGCCCACCCAGGCTACGTCGAGCTTACACAGGCGCGAACCGTATGTTCCTACCTCGGTGGCGATTTTATCCACCCCGTTCTCGGTCCACAAGCCGGTTTTGATTCCCCGTTTTTGCAACTCCTGCACTACGCTGTCTAACTGCACATAGCCGCAACCGTAACCGTCGTTCGGCAAAATCCAGCCGCGCGGCATATCGTATTCGAGGTACTTATCGGCTACCAGTTCGATTACATCCGGGGTGGTTTGCGGCCAGCCCGTACGTTGTTCCGGCTTGTTGTAGCAATTGGCATCGCCCATCGTGAGCATCCACATGGCCGGCATGAACGGCTTGCCGGTGATGTCGGTGTACCGGTTCAGCACGTCTTTCATGGAAGAGCCGGTAAAGAAGAAGCAATCGAAGCGGTTTTCGTTATGCGACAGGTTCAACGTATCGCGGAAAGCGTATTTTCCCGGCGTAAACGTATTGCGGAAGGCTCCCCACCCTTTCGAGCTCATAAAGAAAGGCGCCGGGTTGGAGCGGGCGCCGTCGTCCCAACCGCCTCCCACTTCGATTAATACGTCTTTATCGCGGTGCGAGAAGTAACCGTTCTGCATGCCGCAGCCGTAAAAATATTCGTCGGGCTGCCGCTTGAGTCGCTGGTATGTTTTGGTGCCGAAGGTAAGCGGGCTGAGTTCTTCCCATACGCAGGTTTTATCGTTCTTATCGTATAAGGCGAACCGCAACGGTTTCTTATATACGCGCAATACGTTCGTACGGGTCTGGAATTTGTAGTAAGCGCGGGTTTCCGACTGTTTTACGCCGGACGGCCCGAACCCGTAATCCACTACGATTTCATCGGCCGCCGGATTGGTGTATTCACCGTCGGGAGCCAGCCAGATACGGAAAATATCGTCGCGGTGGAAAGCTACCTTTATTTTGGAGTAATTGCTTTCGAACTCGAATTCGCGGGGAGAGATTTTCCGGAAGGCCGTTACGTCGCCCAACGTCATTTCCGAAGCGTACAGCTTGGTTTCGAGCGTATCGTTCGACGAGCGCCTGTCGCCCGGCAATTCCGCCGCTATCCGGATGGTATGCGAACCTAATCCTTCCAGCGGAACGGGCGGGAACGACACTTCGGCTTCCGCGTTAAAAGGCACCGGATGTGAGGCGGCCGGCACCGTGGCCGTTAACTCGTTTTTCCCGTCGATTACCGCTTTCAGTACGAAATCGGCATCCAGGGTGCGCGAGCCTACGTTTTTGATTTTTACCCGCAACGTATCCGACTGCGTAAACGTGTTGCCTTCCGGCCGGTGCGAGGTAAGCGCTACCAGCGCCACGTCGGTATCCAACGGCTCGGTAAGGGCGATATCGTCGATCATCCAATACCACGAAAAAATGCCTTTCCAGAAGAAACGGATGGATACCGCCGGCTGATTGGCGGCTACTTCGGTAATATTCAGTTCTTCCGTGACGGGGGTATGTACGCTGGTTACGGCCGGGATGGAAGCGGTTACTTCGTAGCTGGTCCAGTGGGTATTATCGTTGCTTACTTCCACGAACAGGCCGGCGTTTTTCTCGCGCGTAAACCAGTTGTTCCAACGGAATGCGTGCTGGAAGGTGAGCAGTACCTGGTCTTTTCCGCGGCAGTCGATGGGTGCGATTTGCACATAGGCATCCGGATATTCGCGGCGTTGGTTCCACTTGGTTACTTCCTCGCCGGTAATTACGCCGGGACGGTATTGCAAATGGTAGCCCCGGCTGCCCGAAGCGATGGGTGGCGCCTGCTGGTTAAACTGGAACGAGCCGGGATAAGGTTGGTCGGTTACCAGCCATTCGCACTTGCCTGTACCGCTCGAATCGGCTACCACCCACCCCTCGGGTAAGCGGCCGGAAGAAAAGTCTTCGCTCCAAAAGGCTTTTTGTTGCGCTTGCTGTGCCTGTACGCCTGTGGCTGCACAAAGCGCCAGAATCAGAATCCAATGTGTTCGCATGCTATGAGTTGTATTTTTCAGTTAGACAGTTGCATAAAAAAGGCGCGGAATTACAGCCGATTCACATCATCGCCCTGTAGTTCCGCGCTTATTATCGAGCCATTCCGGATCAGATTAATCGGCCGGAGGTATCAACACATTTTATGAATAATCGAAATCAGTTCGGCGCCTAACGCTTCGGCTTCTTCCATGGTATGGGCTTCCGAGTAAATCCGGATAATGGGCTCCGTGTTCGATTTACGCAAGTGCACCCATTTATCGGGAAAATCGATTTTCACTCCGTCGATGTCGGTAATGTCGTACTGCGAAAAATGTTCTTTTACTTTTGCCAGGATGGCGTCCACATCGATTTCGGGGGTAAGCTGCACTTTCTGCTTGGATATAAAATAAGGAGGATAGGTAGCCCGCAACTCGCTTACTTTCATCTTTTTCTTCGCCAGGTGCGACAGGAACAAGGCTATGCCTACCAATGCATCGCGTCCGTAATGGCTGGCGGGATATATCACCCCTCCGTTGCCTTCCCCTCCGATAACGGCCTGCGTATCTTTCATTTTCGCTACCACGTTCACTTCGCCTACGGCAGCGGCGTTGTACTCGCAACCGTGCTGCCGGGTAACATCGCGTAACGCACGGCTCGAACTGAGGTTCGAAACCGTATTGCCCGGCGTATGCGACAATACGTAGTCGCTCACGGCAACCAACGTATATTCTTCGCCGAACATTTCGCCGTTTTCGCAGATAATGGCCAGCCGGTCTACATCCGGATCGACTACAAAGCCCACATCCGCTTTGGCATGCTGCATCAAACCCGATATTTCCGTGAGGTTCTCGGGTATGGGCTCGGGATTATGGGCGAAATTCCCGTGGGGAGCGCAGTGCAACTTGAATATTTCTTTTACGCCCAAGGCATATAATAAATCCGGAATTACGATTCCGCCTACCGAGTTCACGCAGTCGATAGCTACGCGGAAATCGGCGGCTTTAATCGCCTCCACGTCTACCAGGTCGAGGTTCAGTACGCTTTCGATATGTTTCTGTTTGTAGGTGGTGTCGGCAATCACTTTTCCCAGGTGGTCTACATCGGCGAACTCGAACGATTCGTCGGCCGCCAACCGCAACACTTCGTTGCCTTCGGCAGCGTTCAGAAACTCGCCTTTTTCGTTGAGCAGCTTCAACGCATTCCATTGCTTGGGATTATGGCTGGCCGTAAGGATAATACCGCCGCAAGCGCCTTCCATGGCAACAGCCAGCTCGGTAGTGGGGGTAGTAGCCAAATCGATGTCTACTACGTCGAAGCCCATGCCGGTAAGGGTACCCAGTACCACTTGCTTTACCATCGGACCCGAAATACGTGCATCGCGCCCTACTACGATTTTGTTGGTAGTAACTTTTGTGTTTTTCCTGATAAACGTAGCATAAGCCGCCACGAATTTAACAATAGCCAACGGATTCAGCCCGTCTTCCGGAACGCCTCCGATCGTACCGCGGATTCCGGAAATAGATTTAATCAGTGTCATACAATTCTATTAATCAAATTTGGTATATTTGAGCCAGGCATAGTACCGGGGTTGTCCGTTCGTCTGGTCGTACTCGCTTCCCCTTTTAAACGGAACGATGAGCTTGACGATGCCGTTTTCTCCCACATACTTCAAAGGCAACGACGTGCCTTCGCTCAGGAAGGCATATTGCAAGGACGAACTTTCACTGAAAGGATACCCGTAATCGGCATTCAGCGGATAAGTAAAAGAGGTGGGGTACGCATTATTCCCAGTAATATCCACATAAGCGGTATCGGTACCGAGCAGCCCGCGCACTTTAAACCGGACATAGGTCACCGTTTTATTCTCCACGGCCCGCTTCTCGTTCCCCCAATCGACTACATTCAGATAAATACCGCCGTCGAGCTGTACGAATTCGTTCGGCTTAAACACACTGTCGGCCGGAAAATCGTCTAATATTACGAATGCACTGTCGCTCAACATCTGCTTGATCGCATTTTTTTCGTCTTTCAGCATTTCTCCGTACGACTTGGTATCACTGCACGAAAAGGTAAACAAAAGCGACACCGACAGTAATAAAAAAACAAATCCTTTTTTCATGTAAAAAATTATTGTTGAGGGTTATTATCCCCGTCTGTAACTACTTAATGGCAGACAAAGGTAAATA
>DBGBSM010000248.1:0-9143 GCA_048468815.1 Parabacteroides sp. | reverse complement strand
GGCGTATGCGGCTCATTTCCATCCGGCCGATTTCCTGATAGAAGGCGGGGGAGCCATCGGTTGGGATTATTACCGGGCTACCTGGGATTTTTATAATTCGTTCGACCCGGCTGATAAGCGGCGGGCGGATTTGCTTACTTCGTATACAAGCGTGGAAACCGATGAACAAGGGAATCACCTCGTCAAAACGGTACAGCATGGTACGGGCGAAGGGCCCATTCCGAATAAATTTCCCCTGGACCCGGCCCATATCGGCTGGACGGAAGGAACCGATGTGGTACTGATCCGGTTGGCCGACATTCTATTGGCGCGTGCGGAAGCGTTGAACGAATTGAACGGCCCTACGCAGGAAGCGATCGATTTGGTGAATGCGATCCGCGAACGGGCGTTCGGCGGCGATACGCATAACTTGAAGCTGGCCGATTTCCCGTCGAAAGAAGCATTGCGGGAAGCTATCCTGCAAGAACGCGGCTGGGAACTGTTCCTCGAAGGATACCGCCGGCTCGATTTGATTCGCCATGGCGTTTATACGGATGCGATGAAGCGGAAAGGAGCTACCCGTACTTCGGAAAGCCAGTTGCTTTTGCCTATCCCCACCGCCGAAATCAACCTGAATCCGAACCTGACGCAAAATAAGTATTGACAAGTGTCCGGACGAACGGAAACGGTTCGGCGGGAAAACGGCAAAGCGGCGATTTATTTTGAAATGAACCGTATCTTTGCCGGGAATATTCCCCGAACGGCCGGTTTCCGCTCGTCTGTTTTATTTAAGCTACAGCTTATGAAATCGAAAAAGAAATGGTTGGTTTATTGCTTTGCGTTTAGCTCGCTGGTAAATGGATATGCGGATACCTGGACGTTGCCTACCCCGGATACGGGATTGAAGCTGATTCCATATCCGGAAAGAGTGGTGCTATTGCCGGGCGAACGGCGTTTTTCCGGTTTCGAACCGGAAAAATGGCCCCAATCCGACCGGCAAAGGCTGGAACGGGAGGTGGCGGATATAAGCGCTTTCTGGAAGATGCCCGAGGCGCATAACCTGCCGGCGTGCCCGTTGCGATTCGAATCCCTGGCAGTTGAAAACAACCGGGGCGATGCCGAATCGTACACATTGGAAATAGGCGCAAAAGGCATAGCGGTATCGGCAAGCACGTATGCCGGTTACTTCAATGCCTTGCAAACGCTGCGGCAGTTGGTGCGGAAAGACGGGAATGAGTATGTGCTTCCGTTTTGCCGCATTGCCGACGCGCCGGCTTTCCGGATACGCGGCGTCATGCTCGATGTGGGAAGAAATTACGTTCCCGTTTCTTTTATCAAACAAATCATGCGGATACTTTCGCATTATAAAATCAATTGGTTGCATTTGCACCTTACCGACGACCCGGGTTGGCGGGTGGAAGTGAAAAAGTATCCCTGTTTAACGGCACCCGATGTTTTCTGGCAAACCCGCCAACCGGGCCAATACTATACCCAGGCAGAATTGACAGAACTGGATACCTGGTGTGCCGAACTGAATATCCGGATTTTACCTGAAATAGATATGCCCGGTCACAGCGCGGCTTTTACCCGGGCTACCGGGGTGGAGATGCAATCGGAGGAGGGGGTAAAGATACTGAAAGATGCGATAGACGAAATCGCTCCCCTTTTCGGGAGCGATTTATTCCATATCGGGTCGGACGAAGTGAAAATCGAAGAAGAACAGTTCGTACCCGGGATGGCACGGTATGTAAGGCAAAAAGGGAAAGAAGCGGTCGTGTGGTTTCCGGGAGCGGTGCCCGATACGACGGCGATATTGATGTGCTGGGGTGAGAACGAAGCCGGTTATGTGTTGAACAAAGAGTTAAAATATATCGATTGCAACGGGTTTTACCTGGATTGGATGGACGCCGAGGGAGGCGTGTTACAAACCTTTTTCCAACAACCGTGCGAAACGCCCCGGGGAGATGAAAAAGCCTTGGGCAGTATCATGTGCGTATGGACCGACGGCGCTTTAAGCTCGGAGCGCCGGTTGCTGGAACAATATCCGTTTTATCCCTGTATGCTGACGTTCGCCGAACGCATCTGGCGCGGCAGCCGGGAAAAGCGAAAAGACTTGATGGCTAAATTCCCTTCGGGCGGTTCGAGCGAATGGCAAGCGATAGCGGAATTCGAAAACCGGTTGGTTTACCACCGCGACCGGTATTTCAAGGGCATTCCGTTCCCGTATGTCAAACAAGCCGGCATCGCCTGGCGGGTAATCGGGCCGTTCGATCACCAGGGAGCGAACGACCGTTCGTTCGAGCCGGAGCGGGAGATAAAAGAATCGTATGCGGTAGGCGACACGGTGCTGCATTGGAACGATTCGACCGTTTACGGCGGTACGGTACAAATTCGCAGTTTGTATGCTATGTTCGATATGCACCGGGGCAAGTACCGGTTAGCGCACTGGCCTACAGTGATGTCGCCTTATGTAGGCGATGGAAGCGGAACCTGTTATGCGCTTACCTATGTTAAGAGTCCGGAAGAACAGGAAGTGTACCTGATGTTCGGGCTGAACGGCATGTGGGGACATTCGGGCGGTTACCGTACGGCGCGGGCACCCGAACAAGGCAGTTGGGATTTCAGCGGCGGCGATATTTGGTTGAACGATGTGCGTGTCGACCCGCCGGCATGGCCGTTCGAGAGTCTGCTGTGGACCGGGTGGGGGCAAGGACGCATCGAAACCCCGCTTACGCAGGAAGGCTATTTCTACCGTCCTCCTGTAAAAATCCGGTTGCGGAAAGGATGGAACAAAATACTGGTGCGTAGTGTATTCGGCCATTGGAAAGGCGATACCGGCCAGCGGAAATGGCAGTTTTGCTGTATTCCGGTGCATTGGGACGGATGCCATTATACGGAAGTGGAAGCATTGAAATACTATGACCGCTTGCCGGGGACAGATAAACCTTGAACAGAACACATAGGTAGCCCATAAAAACGGAAATGCGTTACCGGTGGCCGGGGGGGGCACACGGAACGCATTTCCGTAAAAACATTTCGCGGTAGTCGTCAGAACGGATACCCGATAGCCAGGTGCCACTGCAACGTATTGCCGAATTTCGGAATGTTGTAGTATCCCTTCTTGCCCGTATCGTACGGCGCATGCAGCGGAATACCCAGGTCGAGGCGGATAACCAGGAACGTAAGGTCGTACCGGAGGCCTACGCCGGTACCCAATGCGATTTGTTTCCCTAACTTGTTCACGTCGAACTTCCCGCCCGGGCGTTGCGGGTCGTTCCGCAGCAGCCATACGTTGCCGGCATCCAGGAACGTGGCCCCGTACAAGTCGCCTAAGATATTGAACCGGTATTCTATATTTCCCTCCAGTTTGATGTCGCCTATTTCGTCCATGTAGGCATACTCGTTGTCTTCGTCGGGGCGGAAACTGCCCGGCCCGATGGAGCGAACGGCGAATGCCCGGATGCTGTTGGCGCCCCCTACGTAGAACTGTTCGTTGTACGGCGCAACCGTAGCGTTCCCGTACGAATAAATGATGCCCCCCATCAGGCGCATGGCCAGCGTTTGCTTCTTTCCGAACTTGTAGTAATACCGTATTTCCGACGTCCCCTTCAGGAATTGGGCGAACGGATTGCCGAACAGTTTCTTTTCCTTCTTGCTGAATTTCTGTCCGGCCGCCGCATAAAAAGCCGAGAGGATATTACCGGCCGACGTAACGGAGCCCTGATACCAAATCGGATTGTGCACGGACGGCACATTCGCGTTGTCGTACGTATACGTATAACTCATGGCCGGGATAAACTGGTCTTTCAAACTCTGGTACAACGCCGGATTCTTCGTGGTAATCGAGTCGAACCGCTCCGTGCGGTGTTGCAGCAGGTTGTACGTAAGCCGGAACGGAACCACCGAGTGGGTGCTCGTGGCCGTCGGTTTGAAATCGTACGTGGCGCTTCCCCCGAAAGCGAGCAGTTTGAAATACCGCGCCCGGTTGAGCTGGTCGGCGTACAGGCGGAACGTGGTGGTAGCCGGGAAATCGTATTCCTTCCGCGACAACCACGGGAACAGGATGCGGGGTACGTTCAGCGAAGTGGAAATGCCGAACTCGTACGAATTGATAACCGAGCTGTTGCCGCTCACCCGTTTCCCCGTCTGCCACTCGTACGAGCCCCGCAACTGTACCGAGAACGTCTCGCCCCCCTTGAACATATTTTTCTTCGTCACCGTAAACACCGCGCCCGGCCCTACCTGGTCGTTGCTTTTCGAAGTTACGTTTACTTCCAGCTCGCCGTTGAGCGGCAGGTCGAAAGCCGCGTTTACCCGCAAATCGAGCGTATCGCTCCGGGCCGCGGTATCCTGCGGATTGTATTGCATCTCGGTGTATTTGAAAATGCCCAGTTGCGCCAGGTTCCGCTGCGTGCGGTCTTGCTGAATCGCCTGGTACAAATCGCCCGGCCTGAACTTGAACCGGTTGTAAAGCACCTTCGGCCGGATATTCAGCGGCTTGCTGTAGTGAATGGCCATATCCTTGTAGAAAAGCGAGTCGGTAGGCTGTTGCCCGGCGCTTCCGGTCAGGTAAACGGCGATGTCGCCGATATACCAGGGATGGGTGGCTTCGGCGGGAAGATTCTCTTTCGGTTCCACCCGCAGGTTTACTTTGCCCGGCCGCTGGATAGTATCGGCCAGGAAATTGATAAATTCGGGCCGGAAGTAAAAATAGCCGTTGTTGCGTAGCAGCGAGTTGAGCCGTTGCCGCTCGGCATCGAGTGTAACCACGCTGAAATTATCGCCCACTTTCAGCAGGCTTTGCGGAATAGCTTCCTGGATAATCCGGTCGGCAGGCATGCGGGAGAGCGGATACGTAATCGTGTCGTACGTGTAGGGCGTGCCCATATCCACGAAATAGTCGATTTTGGCCTTCCGTTCGTTTTTCTGGTTATAGTCCACTTCGTACGCCGTGCTGCCGCGGAAATACCCGTAGTCGCGGAGCAGGCTGCGGGCCACTTTCGTGCGCAATTCGGGGTTCACCGTCGAGATGAATACCGGCTTGGCGGCGAACTTGTCGAAAATCCATTTGCCGATACCGTGGTCGTACTTCTGGAATCCGTTGTATATCCATAAGCCGATAGGCAGCGGAAACCGGATTTTCGAGCTTCCCAGCAACGCATTGTTGGGCGGATAAGCCAGCGCCGCTTCCACTTCGTCGAGTGCGGTTTGCCCGGCCGGCGTTTTATCCTCGTCGGTTACGGTAATCTGGTCGATACCGGTATAAAGCACTTCTCCTTCCGGCAGGTTCTTCGTGGTGGAACATCCCGCCCAGAGAAGCAGGCCGAGCAATCCCGTGCAGAAAAAGAAGAAGCCGTTGCGCCCTTCCTTTTTTCTTTTTTCCTTTCCGGCCGTACGCACACCGCTTCCCGGGGCGTGCTTTTCGATGTAAACGGTATGCGGCGTGTTTGCCATTTTCTTTCTTCTCATAGCGTGCTGCTTTGATTAGCTTCCTTCTTCTTTTTGAATAAAAACAATTCCCGGAGGCGTTGCATTTTCTTGCGCAGAACGATACCCACGCCCGTTTCCGTTATCTCGCCTTCGAGGATACTCTCGTAATCTTTGTTGTGGAATACCTTGATATACCGCGAGCCGCTCGCATCGAGCCGGTACTCTATCGATACGTTGTCGATAAACGACTGGTTCTCTTCTTCCGGCAGCCCGGTCGAGATACGGCCGCCTACGATTACCTGGATGCGGTCGTCGTAGAATTTCCGGGCGAACTGGAACGAGTAATCGGTGCGGTTGCCGCCTCCCGGCTGCCCGTCGGCGTCGTAATTCTCCATGCCGAACGTAATATCCACATGCTTGAGCGCGCTTCCCGCCAGGTTCCCGATTTCTTTTTGCAGGAATCCGTTCAGCGCGTTCCCGATATTTACGTTCGACTTGCCCGAGCTTTGCCCCTCGGCGATATACATGTTCGTAACCAGCATCGTGATAGCCTGTTTGCCCCGTTGTTCGGCCGACATGGCGCTCAGCTCGTTTTGCATGGCCATGTTCTCGGGCGCCGACAAGTCGAATTTCAGCGACAGGTTTTCGAGCGTATTCTTCACGGCGATGCTCACGTCGAAATTCACTATTTGCGGCGTTCCGTCGTTCAGCGCTACCGAGGTGCGTACCCGTTCGACGGCCGTAACGTCGATAAAGGGGTCGGCTACCGGGCCTGTCCATTCCACGTAGCTTCCCTGTTTGATGGAAAACGTTTTGGCCGGAATCACGGGCAGCGCATAGTGCACCGTGCCCGAGTTGATGGTATACCGGCCCGTCAGTATCATGGCACCCTGCGGCGTATACTGGAACGAAAGGTCGCCGCCGCCCGCTACGTTGGCGTAGCTCTGCCGGTCTTCCGACAAATCCACGTTCAGTTGCGCCGCCTCGTCGATGTGGATGGTTACCAGCATATCCAGCCCGCTCAGCTTGAGCGGTTCTTCCTGTACCTTTTTCAATTGCGCCGTGTCGGCGAAATTCACGAAGGTAACCAGCCCCGAAAGCCGGTCTTGTACGGTAAGCGGCGAATCCTTCAGCACGTACGTTACGTTGGTGTTGCCCAGCAAGTCGATACCGCCCCGCATTACCAGCGCGTCGAGCGGTCCTTTTACGGTGCTGTTCAGGTCGATGTATACTTTGCCGTACACCAGCGACTCCTTGTTCCGCTTCACGTTCAGCACTTCCATATTATCGGCCGTAAGCGTGAGGTCGGCCGTCATGCGGGCGAAATCCGAAGCGTCCACTACGCCGTCGATTACGAACGGCTGGCTTCCCGACGACATAATATCGTACCGGTTGAACAAGAATCGGTTATCCTGGATTTCGATTCGCTTGTCGTCGAAACGGAACGTCGCGCCGGCCGGCACGACGAATACCGACGCCGTATCCAGGCGGAGGTAACCGTTCAATGCCGGTTGTGCGGCATGTCCGGTAATCGCCACTTCGCCTTCGGCCGCTCCGTGCAGTACCGCCATGTCGGCCGGTACGAATGCGTTCGCTATCCACAAAGGCATCGAAGTGAGTTTTACCCGGCTTTTCAGGTCGTCGTTGCCGCCGGATTGCGTATACGTACCGGCAGCCGTGAGCACTTCCTTTTTGTTGTGCAGCATCCGGGCGCGGATGTTGTGGCTCTTGTCGCTGCCGGGCATATACGAAGCGTCCAGCTGGATGTCGCCCAGCGGGCGCCTTTCGTACGAAAGCGTATCTACCCCCAGGTCGGCTTTTATGTGATAGGTACTGTCGAGTGCCGCGTATTGCACTTCGGCATGCAGCAGGCCGCCCACTTCCGGCATATACGGAACCAGTTGCGAAAGAAGCGACAGGTTGAACTTCTCGATACCTAAGTCGAGGATGTTTTGCTTCCCGTCCGAAGGCTTCGAATTGAACGACAGGATGGAGCCGTCTTCCCCTTCCATCCGGAAATAAGCCGCGATTTTTTTGTCGTCGTACAGCCGGATGTAGTTATCCGGAACGAGGCGGTACCGCCGGAATGCGAGTATCGGGTCGTCGGGATAAAAACTGGCGCTCCAGGCATGGTCGGCCCTTTTTACCCGTACGCCCAGCAACAAGCCCGTCTTTCCCTGTCCGTTTACGAACTTGAGCATCGCCTCGGCACCCGCATCCGAAATCAATCCGTCTACGGTAGAAGTAAATACGTGTTGCCGGTTCTGTTCGTTGTTGATAATGGCGCCGTCGAGCACGATGCCCCGTGTTTCCTGGTGGAGTGCCAGGCGCACCGTATCCAGTTGCAGCGTATCGGCGTAAAGCGTACGGAGCAGCAGGTCGCCGTTCAACCCTTGCGCCGCCGAAGTGGTGGCGTCGAAGGTAAGGGTTTTGAAACTGATGCCTTTCATCCCCAGGAAGTTGTGCAGCGGATTGTCTTGCCCGGCCGTGAGCCGGAGTTGCAGTTGCGGCATCAGGCTTTGCAGGCGTTCCAGGTTGAACGCTTCCTGTTTCATCTGTTCGGAAAGGGCGGCCGAGAGGCGTGCGAAGGAGTTTCCGAGCGTTTGTACGTCTTCGTTGCCGTCGATATGCAGCTCCAGGTCGCCGGCCAGCACCGACACCCGGGTTTCGTGTGCGGCCGAAAGCGCTTTCAGCACGATGTCTTTCGGGTTTACGCTTTGCTGCGACGTAACGATGTGCCAGCGGCTCAGGGTAGCGTCGGCTTCGAACGCTTTCTTCATATCGCTTTCGCCCGTAAGCCGCAGCGCGAACGACGTGGCGAACGGCACCTGCATCAGGTGCAGCCGGTACAAGTCGATGTTTTTTGCGTCGAGGTCGGCTTTGGCGGTTACCTGGTTGCGTTTGAGCGAGCCCGACAAAGCCAGGTCGAATGCCGCCGGGGCGAACGTACTGTTCAGCGAAGCCTGGATGCGGTTCCGCTTGAGCGAAGCGTCCAGCGTAATCCCCGTCAGGTGCAGCGTATCGTAGGTAAGTTGGGAAATATGGCCTTTCACCGTGGCGGACGTAGCCGGCGAAAAAAAGTCGGTGCCCGAGCCCTCGGCCTGTACCGAGGCGGTGAGGTTGCGGAGCGAGTCGGCCGGCACGAAATCCTGTATCGGGAAGTTGCGTATTTGCAGGTCGGCGCTGTATTGTTGTTGCGGATGCCGGTACGAAGCCGTCAGGTCGATTTCCCCTTTTCCTTCGGTGAGGTTCAGTTGGGCGCGGTAGAGCCCTTGTGCCACCGTAGCTTCGCCTTTCAGCAGCATCGAAGGCGGCAGCGCGAATTGCTTCCGGGCGGCCGAGTCGAGTAAGGCGAGCGCAAAGCCGAGGTTTCCGGTTTCGAGGTCGAATTTCAGCTCTCCGCTCCGGCGGATGCTGTCGTTCAGGTTTTCCGCGTTCCCCCGGCCGGTGAGGCTCAGTGCATCCGGCAAGCGGGCGTCGAGCGCCCGGATATACAGTTTCTGGGCGTTTCCGTCGATGTCGATATTTACTGTAAGCGGCCGGTCGGGATATTCCCGTTTAAAATCGTCGGGTAAGGCGGACGCGAAAATCAATACGTCTTTTTTCCCCACCGAGGCTTTTACCTGCGCTTTCAACGTTCCTTCCGGGTTCGCATTGAACGAACTTACGGCTCCTTCCGCTTCGAGGCTTATTTTCGAGTTCGGCGTGGTAACCGACAAGCCCGGTACGTAGAG
>DBGBSM010000247.1:0-9964 GCA_048468815.1 Parabacteroides sp. | reverse complement strand
TTGAGGGAGCGAAGCGAGCGAGTTCGGGGCCTTCAGTGAGCGGAGTGCCATTTTTAGCGAACGAGCGTTAGCCCTTGAACTTTCTTTGTTTCGTTTCTTTCTTTCAAGAGAAAGAAATGAAAACCCGCCGTGGTAACGGCCAATCCCGGCCCAGTAGGGAGAAAAGCCAGCCTGTCATGGCTCAACAAAGAAGAAATTTTTGTCATGTACTGTGGGTTCAAGCCAAAGAAATGAAAACCGCCGGTAGGCGCCGTCGGCAGACGCCCTCGCGGCGAGCGAAGAAAAGGCCTGCCGTGGTAACGGCCTCAACCGACCTGATAGGGAGAAAAGCCAGCCTTCTGCAAAGAAAGCCTTTGTTTCTTTCCCCGGAAAGAAAGCCCCGTCCTCTCCCTCAGTTTCTTTCCAAAAAGAAACCGAGCATCCCCGCCACCGCCATAAACGAAAGATGCGGGAAGTGCGGCTTTAAGCGCGCCACGATCTTCTCCACCGCGATTTTCATCTGTACCCGTACCGTACTCTCGCTCAACGAAAGCAACTCCGCAATCTCCTTCGGCTTTTTCCCTTCCTGGCGCGCCAGTAAAAAAATCAGGCGGCACTTTTCCGGCAACTCCTCCACCGCCCGCGCCAACAACGCTTCCATCTCCCTCGTAATACACTGCTCTTCCGGCGATTCGGCAGCACCGCCCACCGCCTCGAACGGAACATCCTCCAGCGAAACCGGCGCAACGGCACCCCGACTCGTCCGGTACCGCCCCGCCTCCCGGCGCACCACCACATATAAATACGCTTCCACATTCGCCACCTCCCTGAGGTGCGAACGCGATTGCCACACCGCATAAAACACCTCCGACACCACCTCCCGGCAGGCCTCCTTATCGGGCAGGAAATAATAAGAAAAACGAAACGCCAGGTCGTAGTACGACCGGTAGAACGAATTGAAAGCATCGCGGCTGCCGGCGGCTACCGCTTCCAGTGCCGGACTTATATAAACGGTTGGTGTTTTCACAGGTACAGTTAAAAAGGTTACGCAGGTACAAAAGTAAGAAAAGACCCCGAAAAACCCGAGCAATCCCGCTCTTTCTTATATATCCCGGCAAGCAACCGAAGGCGAGTCCGGCTTGGATAAGCCCCCGGCAGCAGGAAATCTTCCCGGAAAGCTGTTCAGCCGGATCGAGCCGGGTTATTCGACCCGGTCGAAACGAAGCATCCGCATCCGTCGGGCCGAAGCATTCTGTCCGGTCGAAACGAAGCTCTCGAACGAGTCGAATCGTTCGATTCGGTTCCATCGAACGACACCGGCCTCCCCCACCGTCGTATAAAGGAAATAAAAAGAAGTACCAGCCGGCCCGGTTCATCCTGCCTGCCGACCGGTTCCCTTCTTTTCCGCTCTTTCTTCCGTTCCGCCGGGCGCACGCCCGGTTCCGGCCTACCCGCTCGCCTTCGCCGGCAACCTTCAGGCTCCGTTTATTCCCGGGAAAGCGAAATCACCCGCGTAACCTCCTGCTGGTTTCGGATAACCACCACCTCCAGCGAACCCGTCCAGCGGTACTTGTCCGTAAGGGCGAGCAAGCCGGCCGTATCCGCCACCCGCTCGCCCCGCAGGCTCCGGATTACGTCGTTTTTCCGCACGTCCGCCCGGGCGAGCGCACTGTGGGGCGGCACCGACTCTACAATCACCCCGGTTTCGTCGGGGAGCCCGTAAGCCGAACGGTCGCCCGCGCCGCTCACCATACGCACCGTAGCCTCCAGCCAGGTACACGCTTGCACCCGCTCCCCGTCGGATACCAACCGCAGCGGCGGTATCTCCGGTTGTTCGGCAAGCCTTTTCAGTGCCTCGCGATGCACGCCGAACCGGTTCACCGGGAAGTTCTCAAAGCCCACGGTCAAAGCGACCGCATCACCGGGTACGGTAAAATCGCCTGCGGCGGCATCCCGGAATACCAGCGGACCCGACACGCTGTGCGCATCCGTACCGTACTGCCGCACCTCTTCCAGGTAAGCGGCCGACGGGAAGAAGTTGTAATCCACCCGTTCGCCCCAGCCCTGAACCGCTATCGGGAAGTAAGGACGGGTGAAGATATTCCGCCGCACCACATCGCCGCTCCGGTGGAACCACACATGCGGATGCAGGGAGTTATTGAGCACGATGTTGTTCTCCACCGTACGGCCGAACCCTTCGCGGAGCTTGATTCCGCCGCTGAGGCACAGGTTGTTGTAAATATGGTAGAACGAGCTGCCGTCGTCGAGGTCGATGTCCCAGCCGTGGTCGCACCGGAAACGGTTGTTACGGATTACCGTTGTGCGGAGGGCGTCGGCCCGTATCAGTTCCGGATGCGCTTCGGCCAGGCGGCACATTTCCGTGTAATCCGGATGCCAGTACCGGTCGCGCCCCCAGGAGTTGAACGCCCCGTGGTCGCTCGTTTCGAGCACCGTTTCGAAAGCGTCGTTATACTCCAGGATATGGCCGCCGAACGCCCCGTCGCCGATATTGAACGCCGCGCGCGGCACCCGGTACACCGTGTTGCGGCTCACCCGGATTTCCGAAGCCACTTGTATCTGCACGCCGGCCACCTGCTTTTCGATACGCCCGATGTCGTGAATCAGGTTATCGTCGACCACGCATTGCCGGGGATACGCATCGTTGGCCGGCCCCGGCGTTTTATCCATCTGTTCATACGGAACGAACCGCTCGTACCGCATCGCGCCGGAACGTACCGCCGACGTATCGCCCACCACGCAAATGGCGCTCGCCCCGATGCGGTGGATGTGGTTGCCCGTAACGCGGCAATGCAGGGCATACCGGCTGATAAATACGGCGTTGCCGCCCAGTTCGGTAAACTCGCAGTTTTCCACCGCACAATCTTCGGCATTTTCGATGAATACGGCCGCTCCCCGATAAATGCACCAGTCGCTACGCAACAGCGGCTCGTACGGCTGCATAAAGGTGCGCGCCGTATGGGCGAACCGGATGTTGCGGAGCGTTACGTTCCGCACGGGATTGCCGCGCTCGCCCCGGATTTCGACCAACCCGGCGAGTACCGCCGCTTCCGCCGTTACCTGCCGCACATCCTCGCCTTCCGGGGGATAATAACAGAGTATCTTCCGCTCCGTATCGGCATACCATTCGCCGGGCGAGTCGAGCTCTTCGTAAATATTCTCCACGAACCGCAGTTCCGGATGCGGGGGCGAAGGACGGTTGTTCTGGAAGCCGCCTTCGTAGAGCAACTCTTTACCGCGCTTACCAGTGATTACATAGTGCATATCGCCCCATTTCCCCCGGTGCATGGCGTGGATAAAGCCGCCGGCCGGATTCTTCCACCGTTTCACCCTTTCGGGCGAAAGCGCGTCCGCTGCCGTTCCGTTATACACGGCGCCTTCGCGGTAATCGGGATAACGCGCCAGGATGCGTTCCTGCCCGTTCACGAACAGCCGGTCGAAGCCGGTCGTTTCGAGGGGGCTTTCCCACAGGGGGCCGCGCGACTTCCGCCAGTGTAAGGCAAGCTGCCGGCTGCCGCATACGGTAACCGGCTCGTCGCGCCAGGCCGAGAGGGTGATGTGCTGCCCTTCAACCGGCGTAAACACCAGCGGGGCTTCGAGGCGGTATGTGCCTTCGCGCAGGAATACGGTTATGTCGTGTCCGGGCATCCTGCGCGCCTTTTCGAGCGCCGTTCCGATGCTCCGGAAGGGGTGCTCGAACGAACCGTCCGCCGCATCGTCGCCGTCCGGCGAAACCACCCACACGGTTTGGGCGGTTCCTATAGCGGCTATCCAGCAGAGGCAGAGAAGAAGAACTGTCTTTTTAAGAAGAAAAAGGCGATGTACTGCCTGGCAGTACGGATAAATACATATCGTTTTCATACTGATTTGTTTTAATAAAGGGACGCTCGCCCCCGGGCTTTCTTTCCGGGGAAAGAAATAAAGGCTTTCTGCATGAAAGCTGCCTTTTGCCTTAACAGGCGGTTTAGGCCGTCATCTCGGCGGGCCTTTTCTTCGCTCGCCGTAAAGGGAGTTCTTTCTCGCTCGCCGCGGGGCGTCTGCCGACGGCACCTACCGGCGGTCTTCATTTTTTTCTCTTGAAAGAAAATCCCGATTGAGTGAGGGCAGTGGCCAAACTTGTTTGGATAATGCCGAGCGTGAGGGATTTATGCAAAAAAACGAAGCAAAAAAAGTTCAAGGGCTGACACCTCGCTCGCTAAAAATGGCACTCCGCTCACTGAAGGCCCCGAACTCGCTCCTTACAGGAGCTCAAACAGCGTGGCCTTCCGGGCGTTCGCTCCGTGCCATTTTCTTCACGCTCTCTCGCTGAGGCCCCGTGGGCCATACGAAACGGCCGGTTGTATACAATACGGTAGAGCTTCCGTTTATACGATACGAACAGGTTGATTCACTATACAATCAATTATTCAATACACATATATTGAATATTCAACAAATACGCCTATATATAATATAGCGTGTAGATGTAACAACCGGTATCATACTATCCAAACCCTTTACCTCTTCTCGCATTTCTTTCTCCACCTACAAAAGCAGTACATAAAAGCACCGGCCATCCCGTATGGAGCCCCTAAACCAACAAAACTACCCCCTCTTCTCGGCGCCAACGGCGACGAGCCGGTGCCCGAGCGGCTATGGAGCGGAAAAGGGCCTTCCCGAGCGAAGCGTTAAGCAGACCGGCCTGAGTAAGCGTGAAAAAAGCCACGCTGTTTGAGCGAAGCGAGTTCGGGGCTTTTAGCGAGCGAAGGACGGGATGTAGCGAGAGTGAGGTGAGCCCTTGACTTTTTCTTTGTTTCGTTTCTTTTGCGTCAAGGCAAAAGAAATGAAAACCCGCCGTGGTAACGGCCTAAAACTGCCCTTCGCAGCAAGCGAAAAAGCCCCAGCCGTGGCAACAGCCTAAACCGGCAGGTAAGGAAGCCTGTCAGCCTTCGACAGAAAGCCCTTCGCGGCGAGCGAAAGCCCTACCGTGCCAACAGCCTAAACCAGCCCGGTAGGGCAAAAGCCCGGTTTTCTCCAAAAGCTCTTTTACAAAAGAGCTTCCCCCTCACTACCGATACTCCGGATTCTGCTCGATCTTATTATTCAATATCTCGAAATCCGGAATCAGCCACGTATTGTTATACACCCCGATCGGCACATTCAGCCGGTCGCCCCGGGCCCGTTGCACCCGGTCGAACGTTTGCGTACGCTTCATGTCGTACCAGGCAAAACCCTCCGTAAACAACTCGTGCCGGCGCTCCTGCCAAACCGCCTCCCGGAACTCCTCTTTCGACAGCCCCGCCAGGTCGGGCACCTGCGCCGGGTCGTTCTTATCCGTGCGCGCCCGCTTCCGCACCTCGTTGATATACCGATACGCATTCGCCGGGCCGTTCACCTCGTTCTCCGCTTCCGCCGCAATCAGGTACATCTCCGCCAGGCGTACCAGTTGCGTCTGCCAGGGAAGAATCGACGTATTGCTCGCCGGCAACTCCTGCTCCAGGTACTCCTCGTTGATATACTTATTGAAATACGACCGCTTGATTACCTGCGTTCCCTTCGCATTGACATACTCCGGGCGGATACCCCACTCCTTCCGGTAATCGCCCGGCTCGAAACTACTTATAAACGCATCCGTAGGCAAACACAACGCCGTTTGGCTCTCCACCGGCGCCGTAATCTTATGCATGCCGCTCGAAACGGTCGGAGCATCGAACAAACGCGCCCAGATCGTTTCTGCCGTGTACCGCTCCGTCTTGAACACCTTGTCGAACGAAGGCATCAGCGTGTACCCGCCGTCGGTAATCACCTCCACCGCCTTGTCGCGCGCCTTCGCATAATTTTCGGTATACTGCATCGGATACCCTGCCGAAGTAAGATACATCCGCGCCAGCACCGCCTTGGCCACAAACCGGTTCACCCGGCCCATATCGGACGACTCCGCCGGCAACTTCGCTTCCGCCTCCAGCATATCCTCGAAGATAAGTCGGTACACCTCCGCCTGCGGACTGCGCCCGATCGGTATGTCGCCGGCCGAAGTAACCACCGACGTACGCAGCGGCACGTCGCCGTACAACTGCACCAACGTAAAATACGCATACGCCCGCATAAACTTAGCCTCCCCCACAATCCGGTCGCACGTAGCCTGGGGAAACGCTTTCCCCTCGATTTGCTCCAGTATCATGTTGGCGTTCTTAATCGTCGAATACGCATACTGCCACGCCTGCCGGATCGCATAAAAGCCGTACCCCGGGTTATTCGCCCAGATGTCGCCCACCTGCTCCGCCGATTCCGGCTTGTCGTTGTAATCGGCGAACACCTCCGCCAGGTTCAGGTTTTGCTCCGTACCATCCACGTACAGCCCCTTCAGGGCGCCGTCGAAATCGTCTACCGTACGGTAAAAAGCCGAAGGGGCAATAAAAGTGGAAGGTTCCTCTTCCAGAAAAGAAGTACACGAAGCAAGCGCCGCCAGCACGCAGGCGCAACCTATCAATCGAATCATTGTTTTCATACATCATCCGTTTTAAAATTGAACTTGTAACCCCACCGTATACGTTTTAGCCGAAGGATACACCCCGCGGTCCCAGCCGTTCACGGCCGACGACGTCCACGATGCTTCCGGGTCGTAATGCGAATAACCGGTAAACGTAAGCAGGTTCTGCCCGCTCACATACACGGTAACGGCCGGCCGGGTACGCCCCGTAAACCACTGCGCCGGCAACGTATAAGCCAGTTTGATGTCTTTGAAACGCACATACGTACCGTTTTCCACCCACAGGCTCGACGGGTCGCCGAATGCCAGGTAATCCTTGGTCGATGCCGAAGCCCGCGCATACTTTCCGCCCGTACCCGGTTGCCAGCGGTTGTCCCACACATCCTTCCGGATATTCCAGCTCCCGCCGATATTGGTAATACTCTTGTTGAACTCGTTTACGATGTCGTTGCCGATGCTTCCCGTAACCAGGAACGAAAACTCGAAGTTGTTCCAGCTCACGATGTTCGTCAACCCGAAGATAAACTTCGGCTGCAACTCCGACAGAATCGTCTTGTCGCCCGTGGTGATGCCCGGCTTGCCGTCGGTATCCTTGTAACGGTAATCGCCCGCCTTCTTGGTGGCTTCACCGTTGAGCCGCGCTTCCTCGTCGGTTTGGTAAATCCCCTCGATTTCGTAGCCGTACAACTGAAACGGCGACTTCCCTACGAACAGCGGAAACCAGTTGCCCCCCGATACGGGAGCGTCGATCCGTTCGATTTTGTTCCCTTGGATGTCGGTGCCCAGGTCGACCACTTTCGAGCGGTTCGCCGAGATATTCAGCATCGTAGTCCAGTTCACCGCCCCTTTCATATTCACCGATTGCAGGGAGATTTCCAACCCCTTGTTGTCGATACGCCCCAGGTTCTTCAGCATCGACGAGTAGCCCGACGAAGGCGACAGCGTAGCCTTGTAAAGCAGGTCGCGCGTTTGTTTCCAGTAATAATCCACGCTTACCGTAAGCCGGTTATTGAAGAAACCGAAGTCGGCCCCCACATCCGTCTGCGTGGTGGTTTCCCACTTCAGGTCGTTGTTGGCCATATCCGAAAGCACGAAGCCCACATCCTTTCCTCCGCCGAACACCGGGCTGTTCGTGCTCAACTTCGCCTGCGTGGTATACGCCGAGATAGCCTGGTTACCCGTTTGCCCGATACTGGCGCGCAGCTTCAGGTTACTCAGCCAACCGATACCTTTCATAAAATCTTCTTCCGTAACCCGCCACGCAAGCGCCGCCGAGGGGAAGAAGGCGAACTTGTGGTTCTTGCTGAACTTCGACGAGCCGTCGTACCGCGCTGTTACCGTAAACAGGTAGCGCTCCAGCAAGTTATAATTGATACGCCCCAGGAACGAAGCCATCTTGTAGTCCGTGAAGCCCGACGAAGGCTTGCCCGGCACCGAGCCGGCACCCAGGTTATGCGTTTCGTACAAATCGCGCAGGAAACCGGTGGCACCGCCCTGCAACTTGTCGTTGCGGTACGTCTGAAAGGTGATGCCGCCCATCACGTTCAGCGCATGCCGGGCGTTGAACCGCTTGTCGTATGTCAGGATGTTCTCGTTGATAAGCGAGTACTCGTTCGTCTTCGACTTCGAAGCGTCGCCGTCGATAGCGCCGCCGGCCGACAGTCCGATGGGGATGTACCGGTCGGTAGCCAGCGCATTTACTTCCGCACCGGCATTCACCCGCAAGGTCAATCCGTCGATAATCGTATAATTGAGTGCCAGGTTGGCCAGTAACTTCGAAGTGAGATTCTCGTTCCGGTACAGCTTCGACATGCCCACCGGATTGGTGCCTCCCCAGGGCGTTCCCTTGAAAGTGGTGTACTTCCCGTCCTCATCCGTTACGTCCGATACCGGCGGCATCACCATCGCCGTATAAGCAATCGCCCCGTTCCCGTCGGCGTTGCTGTTGGCCGAGTTCTGCCGTCCGTACGAATAGGCGATGCTGGCGCTCAGCGACAGGTTGTGCGCAATGGTCTGGTCGCCGTTGATACGCAGTCCGAAGCGGTTGTAGCTCGAACCCCGCACGATTCCCTCCTGATTCAGGTAATTCAGCGAAGCGTACAGCTTCGTTTTCTCATTCCCGCCGGTTACCGACAATTGGTGGCTGTGGGTAAGGGCGTTGCGATAGGTCAGGTCTTGCCAGTCGTTATCAGGCAGCAGGGCGGCCTGTTCGGGTGTTACGGCAACGCCTTGACTGTCGTTCCGCGCCACCTCGTTCAACATGGCGATATAATCGTCTTTCCCCAACAAGTCGATTTTCTTACGCAACTGCGATACGCCGATGTATCCGTTGTAGGCCACCGACAAGGCGCCGGCATTTCCCCGTTTGGTGGTAATCAGCACCACGCCGTTCGCCCCGCGCGAACCGTAAATAGCAGTCGAAGAAGCGTCTTTCAATACCTCCATCGACAGAATATCTTCGGGATTGATGTCGGAGCTCATCGACTCCACCGGCATCCCATCGATTACGTACAACGGCTCGTTGCCGCCCGTAAGCGAGTTGCCGCCGCGCACCCGAATCATCATTTTCTCGCCCGGTTGCCCGGTCTTGGCATTCACGGCCACCCCGGCTATCTGTCCCTGCAAAGCCCGGTCGGGGCTGGTAATGCCGGCCTGGTTTACCTTCTCCATGCTTACCGAGCCCACGGCGCCGGTGAGGTCGCTCTTCTTCACCGTTCCGTATCCGATTACCACGACTTCGTCTATCAGCCTGGTGTCTTCGGCGAGTACGATTTTCAGGTACGGCTGGTTCTTCACAACCACTTGTTTCTCCGTGTAGCCGATATACGACACCGAAAGCGTCGCCCCGGCCGGCACTTCGAGGGTAAACCGCCCGTCCATATCCGTTACGCTTCCCGTGCCCGTACCTTGAATAAATACGTTGGCGCCGATAATCGGCTCGCCGTTCTCGTCGGTCACCGTACCCGATACGGTTCGCTTTTGCTGCTGCGGAGCGTCTGTATCGCGGTTCTTTTTATACAGCACGATGTGCTTTTCGTCGATGGTATAGGCAATGTCGGCGCCTGCCAGCAACCGGTTCAACACGTTGCGGATGTCGCGGTCGCGAACCTGTACCGATACCTTCCGGCCGAGGTCGATTTCCTCGTGGCGGTACCAGAAAGAATAGCCGGTTTGCTGTTTCACCGCGTCGAGCGCTTCTTTCAGGGAAACGTTGGCCAGACTCAGGGATATTTCGGCCTTTTGCGGTGTCTGCGAGTAGCTTACGCCGGCCGATGCGCAGAAAACGGTTAACAAAAACAATACGATTGTGTTTCGCATGAGGTGCATGACTTTTTTTCCCGGATAAACGGCGCCGCCGTACCCGGAGTGTAAAAATAAATTCATACTTTTGTACTGATTTTAGGTTTGTAATCTTGTTGCAAGCAATGTTCCGGACCGAAATCGTTCCGAACCGGGGGATGTTGGTCGCATCTTCCGGTTTGTTTTTTCTTTACGATG
>DBGBSM010000246.1:0-38818 GCA_048468815.1 Parabacteroides sp. | reverse complement strand
CTTACTGCCGGGCTGCCGGTTAGAATATAACGTTAATAAACAATAATTGGTAAACCAAAATTTTGGTTTACCAATTATTGTTTATTAACGTTATATTCTAACCGGCAGCCCGGCAGTAAGTTACCGGTTGTCCGACAGGAACGGGCGGCCCGATTATTTTGCAGGCATGCTTTCCGTTACCGGATAATATTCGTACTTTTACAGCCGTAACAGCGAAGTTCACCTTTTTTAAACATCGGTATCGTATGAAAGACGAAGCGAATTCGAAACCTGTAAAACGCGTAATAGAATACCTGCAAACCCAAATCGCCGAACGCCGCATCTTACCGGGCGAGCGCCTGCCGGCCGAGCGTAAATTGTCGGAACAACTGAACGTAAGCCGGGCGCATGTGCGCGAGGCGTTGCAGAAGATGGAGTTGTACGGAATCGTAAAAACGTATCCGCAAAGCGGTACGGTGGTGTCGGAGTTTTCCAAGGAACAACTGGATACGATGATTACCGATGCATTGAAAATCAGTAAATACGACTTTTCGAGCCTGGTATATGTGCGGGTATTGCTCGAAATAGAAGTGTGCAAACTCTGCGCCGCGAACCGTACGGAAGCGGATTTGGAGCATATAGAGCGCGCCTTGGCCGAGCTGGAAGAAAAGTTCGATACCGAGCTCCGCGTAGAAAAGGATTTCGCCTTTCACCAGGCCATTGCGCAAGGGGGGCATAATCCGGTCATCAGTTCGCTCCTGTTGATTATTACTCCCGATATTTTAAAGTATTACCAGAAGTACAAAGTATGTGCGGTGCCGCAGAAAACGGTGCATGCCGAGCACCGGGAGCTGTTGCAGAAAATAAAAGACCGCGATAAAGACGGCATGAAAGAATTGGTACTCCGCCATTTATCGAACCTGATCGAGTTTGCCAAAATGTCGGGCGAGGGGGATATTCCGGAGTTCGAATACGGACATGTGTGAGTAACCGGGGCGAGTAGGCGGTGAGATAAAAATAGTTTCACAGTTATCGCAAGAACTTTTGACAACTGTGAAAAGTTCTTGCGATAGCTGTGAAAAGTTCTCACGACAGCTGTCAAAAAAATAATTCACTAAGCAGCATGCTTGTACTGAAAACGGTTTACGGATTAAATACTTATTACTCACCCCCATTTACGAAACAGAATTTAAAGTGCCGTTTCGGTTGACACTTCTTCCGTTTATTCCTATCCGGGCTTTACACCCGGCGCTGTCTGGCGACGGGTAAGGCAACGGTAGCGAATCAACTTTACCGCGTACCACCTTATCGCTCAGGCAATACGTGGCGACAAAAAATGCCCTCTACTAAAAACAGAGGCTTATTAATAAATCAGGTCGACGCGATTAAAACTTATTCGTACTGACGGTTGACCCGCTTCGATTGTATTCATCAAGGAGGTTTACCGAATCGAAATAATCCGAATTAGTCATTCTTCCGGAAAAGGATGAAAAAAACGCCACGCAGGTTTGCCTGGCGGCTGGAAGCGTGATGTCTCTCAAGAGCTTTCCGGCGGCTTTCGAAAAAAACGCCATCGAACCGGTTGGAAGAAAAATGCAGCAGGAAAGCTTTTTTGCTCCGTGCGCTTGTACCGGCCGGCGCCGGTATTTTATTTCACCTCGAACACCGTTTTCCGCTGGTTTCCCTCGTCGTCTATCAGCGTGAGCACATGTCGGCCGGATGCGATGCGGCAGGCAATCACGTGGCCGTCGTCGGTTTTCCCGATGTATTCCCGGTCGAGGTGCCAGTACAGCACGGCGTCGCGCCGGGCATGCGCCGCCTTGAAAATAAACTTCTCCTTCTCCCCGCTAAACCCTTTCGGCAAGTACAGGATGGCGCCGTGCGTAGGATAGATAATTTCGATTTGTCGGTTCTGCGGCGGGTCGCAACCCGGCTTGAGCGGAGGCAACGGCCGGTAGTCGAGGTGATAATTCCGGTAATAATATTCCTGCGAGGGAGGCAACACGAACCAGGCACGCGTTACCATCCGCCCGGGCGACTCGCACGAGCTGTTTACCCGGAAACGTTCGTCCGGCGAAAGGTGAATCAACTGATGATACGGGCACAACGCGGTGCCCTTCCCGGTGCGGGGCATATACAGCGTATCCGTTACCGTGCATACCGGCGACGCCTTGTGGCCGCTTGCCCGGCAAACCGCCATCGGTTCCAGCTCGTCGTACGGCGCGTCGAACCAGCCGGAACCCGGTAATAGCGAGAAAATATCGAACAAAACAGGCGCCGCATTCCCTACGCCCGTCAAGCCCGGACGCCCTTCGCCCGAAGCGTTTCCGGCCCATACGCCCACCACATACCGGGGCGTAACCCCGATGGCCCAGGCATCCCGGCCGCCGTAGCTGGTGCCGGTTTTCCACGCTATCTTTTTCATCGACTCGAATTGCTGCCAGTCGGCTTCTTCTTCCGGCCGGTTCAGTTCGGCCATGGCTTCGAAAGCGAACCAGATGGAGGCGGCCGACAGCACGGGGCGGTCGGTAAGCCGTGTATCGGTAAGCGAAACGATGGGCTCCTCCTTTTGCGCCGGATAAGGGGTGAGGGGATGAATCGCTTCCCGGCGGTACCTTCCGTTATAGGCGCGGTAATCGAGCAACGTACGCGCCAGCGACGCATACAAGCCGGTCATGTCCCACAACGTGCCCTCGGCGCCCCCTAAAATCAGGGAAGCGCCGTAATGGCCTTCGGGGAAAACCAACGTGGTCATTCCCCACTTTTTCAATAGCGATAAAAAGCGGCCGGTGTTGTATTGCGAAAGCATCCGTACCAGCGGAACGTTGAGCGAGCGGGTAACGGCCTCGTGCGCCGGCACGGCTCCGTAAAACGTTTTGTTGAAATTCTGGGGCGAGAAACCGTTGATGTTCAGCGGTACGTCCGATACCAGCGTGGAAGGCAGCAAATCGCCGTTGTGCAGCATGGCCGCATACAGCAACGGTTTGAGCACGCTGCCGGTACTCCGGGGCGCGGTAATCACATCCACCCGGTATCCCCGCCGTTCGTCGTGCAACGCCGTACTGTTGCCGGCGTACGCCCGTACTTCGCCCGTTTCCACATCGGCTACCAGGGCAGCTACATTATAAATATGATTGGAGGCGTATTGTGCGGCATACCGGTTCACGATTTGCTGCACCTGGGTTTGCAAGCCGTGCCGGAGCGAGGTGCGGATGCGTTCGCCGGGCTGCCGGGTCGCCAGCCGGGCTAATAAATGCGGTGCCTGGTCGGGGAGGGGTACCGGCGCCTCGGGCAACGGCTCCAGGCAAGCCAGTTCGCAGGTGGTACGGTCGATAACGCCGTTTTGCTCCAGCTTGTGCAGCAACGCGTCGCGCTTTTTTTTCAGTCGGGCACGATTCCGCCCCGGATGGATCAGCGCCGGAGCATTCGGCAATACGGCCAGCGTAGCGCATTCGGCCCACGAAAGCTCCGCGAGGCTGCGCCCGAAATAACGCCAGGCCGCCGTTTCCGCACCGATTACATTGCCCCCGAAGGGCGCATGCGAAGCATACAGCTCCAGTATCTCCTTTTTACTGTAAACCGTTTCGATAAAAAGCGCCCAGGCGGTTTCAACCCCTTTTTCGTAAAGGGTGCGGTTCCGGTTGCCGCGGGCTATCCGGGCCAGTTGCATGGTAAGCGTACTGCCGCCGCTTACTACCCGCTTCCGGCTCAGGTTCGAGCGGGCGGCCCGGATTACGGCGAGCGGGTCTACCCCCCCGTGCGAAAAGAACCGTTTATCCTCGTACGTAACCAGGCAACGTACGAACTTACCGGGCAGCGAGTCGGAGGCAGGGAAACGCCATTGCCCGTCGGAGGCGATGCGCGCCCCCAGCAAATCGCCTTCCGACGAATACAATACGGTAGAGTACGGGTCGGAAAAAAGCGGCGACGGGATAAGGAGGTACGATACGCCCCAAAGCGCCGCTATTGCGCATACGAAGGCGACCCACCGGGAGTGCCGGCGGCAATTTTTCAACAAAAAGGCACCTTGCTTTTTTATCTGGATACGTATGGATGCGATTTCCATCAATTCTTTCTGCTTTCGATGCTAAAATAAGGAATTTAAATTTTACTTTTGTCTCTAATCACCGCTTAATTGGAATAATTATGAAAAAATGGTCTTGGCTGCTTTGCCTGTACTTGCTCGTCGTGCTTGCCGCGGGGTGCAAGGATAACACGCGCGATGCTACCCCCGAACTGCCTTACAGTTCGTATGTAAGCGCTTTTACTTCCGGTAAAATCTCCCGTTTTTCGCCGGTTTACCTCATCTTTACGCACGACGTCCCCGCCGATAAGCAGGATGCCGCCAGGCTGAGCAAACAAATAAAAATCAAGCCGGCGGTGAAAGGCGCGTTTTCGTTCGACGGCAACCGCACCGTGGTATTCAAGCCGGCCGAGGGATTCGACCGGAATACCGCGTACGAGGTAACGGCCGATTTGTCGTCGTGGTTCGATACCCCCGCTGCCGAAAAAGACTTTACGTTTACTTTTTCCACCTATCCGGCCGCTATCCGGGGCTACCTCGAAACGTTCGGCATCAACGAAAAAAACGAGAGCGGGTATGATATTACCTATATGATTTATACGGCCGACCGGGAAAAGCCGGAAACCGTAGAAAGCCTGATTGCCTCGTCGGAAAAGGCGGAAGCCGTATGGCGGCACAGCCCCGATGGAAAGAAGCACGAGGTAACTTACTGCAACGTGTTGCCCGGCGCCGAAAAGAAACGGCAGATGCGGCTTTCGGTGCTTCCCAATAAGTTGGGGTACGATGCCGACGAAACGCTTTGCTCGGCGTCTATTCCGCAGCAAAACGACTTTTCCGTTTACCGGGTGGAGTACCAGCGCGATCCCGAGCGCTTCATCGAAGTGACCTTCACCCGCCTGCTCGACGAAACGCAGGCGATGGAAGGGTTGGCTTACTTGTCGGATAATAAGAATAAGGCGGTGAATGTAACCGGCAACCAACTCCGGCTGTACCCCGACAACGACCGTACCGGAACGTTGAACGTGCACCTGGATAAGGGAATCCGCAGCAAAGACGGAACGACCTTGCAGAAGAGCGTGGTAAGGCAGGTGGATGCCGATACCCGCCTGCCGGACGTGGAATTTATCGGGAAAGGGGTGATTATCCCGCAATCGTCCGAAATGATCGTGCCTTTCCGGGCTATTTATTTACGGGGCGTGGTGGTACGCGTGATTAAGATATTCGAGCAGAACATCGGGCAGTTCTTGCAAAATAACGACCTCGACGGCTCGTCGAACCTGATGCAGGTGGGCCGGCTGGTAGCCCGTAAAACCATTCTGCTCGACGAAACCGGTACGGCCGACCTGAGCCGCTGGGATACCTACGCCCTCGATTTGCATAAACTGATGGAGCCGGAGCCGGGCGCCATTTACCGCATCGAGCTGTCGTTCGATAAACGGCTTTCGGGTTATCCCTGCGGAGGCGAGTTGCCCGAGCTTTCGCCGTCGCAAATCGAGGCGGACGATGAAATCAAGTTCCGCGAAGAAAGCAGCCGGTTCGATAACGGCGGCTACTATTATTATTATAACGGCGACGGCGACTGGTCGGAGTACAAGTATAAGGAACGGAACGACCCGTGTTCCGATAGCTATTATTTCAACAAAACGAGAGAACGGAACGTACTGGCTACCAACCTGGGGTTGATGGCGATGGCCGGCGAAGACAACACGATGACGGTGTTGGTGCACAACATCGTTTCCACTGCGCCGGAACAGGGCGTGAAAGTAACGCTGTACAATTACCAGCATTTGCCTGTGGGTGCGGGTATAACCGATAACACGGGAACCACCCGCATCCAGCTTACCGAAGGCAAGCCGTATTACCTGGAAGCGTCGCTCGGCGCCCAACGTTCTTACCTGCGGGTCGACGACGGAAGCGCCTTGTCGCTCAGTTCGTTCGATGTGTCCGGCGAAGTGGTGCAGAAGGGAATCAAAGGCTTTATCTACGGCGAGCGGGGCGTGTGGCGCCCGGGCGATACGCTACACCTGGGATTTATGCTCAACGACCGCGAAGCCTTGCTTCCGGCCGGGCATCCGGTAGTGATGGAATTGCATAATCCGCTGGGACGCTTGTACACACGGAAGGTACAAACCCAAGGCGTGATGGGTGTGTATGTGTTCGATGTGCCTACCGAAGCCGATGTTCCCACGGGGGCCTGGAACGTAACCGTGTCGGTGGGCGGCGTTTCCTTCTCGAAGCGGGTGCGTATCGAAGCCATCAAGCCGAACCGGCTCAAGATAAACCTTTCCATACCCGAAACGGTGCTGATTCCCGGCGAGCCGCTGGATGCCCGGTTGCACGTGGAATGGTTGCAGGGAGCTACCGCCCGGAACCTGAAATACGAAATCCAGGGTACGTTCGTTTCAACGCCTACCCGGTTCGAAAAGTTCAAGGGCTTTTATTTCGACGACCCTTCGAAACAGTTCCAGAGCGAGGAAAGCCGGCTGATTTCCGGCAAAACCGATTCGGAAGGGAACGCCGTGGTCAATGCCCACATTACGGTGGGTCATTCGGCTCCCGGCATGCTGCTGGGCAACCTGGTTACCCGGGTATACGAGGAGTCGGGCGATTTCAGTGTCGACGGAACGCGCATCCTGTATTCGCCTTACGAGCGGTATGCCGGGATATGGAGCCCGCAACAGGATAAAGACCAGCTGAATACAGGGCAAACCTATACCTATAAGGTAGCTTCGGTGGACTATAAAGGAGAGCCGCAACCGCACGTGCGGCTTACCGTCGATATGTATGAAGTGTCGTGGTACTGGTGGTGGGACGCCGACAGCGAGAGCCGCCTGGCCAATTACATGTCCGATTCGTACAACCGGAAATTCAAAACGTTCGAGGTGGTAACCGATTCGCAGGGAACAGGTACTTTCGACCTGAATCTTTCCAACGACGAATGGGGCACTTACTTTATCCGCGTACAAGACGAGGGAAGCCGCCATTCTACAGGCATACTCAGTTATTTCGACTGGCCGTATGCGGAAGGGCGCCGTGACCGCGAAGGCGGGCAGGGGGCCACCCAACTGGTTTTCAAAACCGACAAGGATACCTACCGGCCGGGCGACGAAATGGTGGTTACTTTTCCTTCTACCCCGGGAAGCCGGGCTGTTGTGAGCGTAGAAAACGGAACGAAGGTGCTGTCGGTATCTTCCTATGCGTGCAACGACAAGGAAACGCAGGTGAAGCTGAAAGTGACGCCCGATATGCAGCCCAATGCTTATATATACGTAACCTTGTTGCAGCCGCACGCCGTTACCCGGAACGATTTGCCTATCCGGATGTACGGGGTGGTGCCGGTTACCGTTACGTCGCCCGAGAGCCATTTGCATCCGGTGATTCAAACAGCTAAAGAAATCAAGCCCGAGGCACCGTACGAAATCGTGGTTTCCGAGCAGAACGGCAAGCCGATGGCGTATACGCTGGCGGTGGTCGACGAAGGGTTGCTCGACCTCACTCACTTCCCTACGCCCGACCCGTGGAAGGCTTTCAATGCGCACGAAGCGCTGGGCGTGCGCACGTGGGATTTGTATAATTTCATCGTGGGTGCGTACGGAGGCCGCATCGAGCAGCTGTTCAGCATCGGAGGCGACGATGCCTTGAACAAAGGACCGAAAGCAACGGTAAACCGTTTCCGTCCGGTCGTGGTGTTCGACGGGCCGTTCGTATTGAAAAAAGGCGAAAAGCAAAAACACCGGTATACGATGCCTAACTATAACGGGCGGGTGCGTATCATGGTGGTGGCCGGCAACGGCGAGGCGTACGGCGATGCGGAAAAGAGCGTGATGGTGCGCAAGCCGCTTATGTTGCTGGGTACGTTGCCCCGCGTAATCGGTATCGGGGAGGAAATGGTGGTGCCGGCTACCGTGTTCGCTACCGAACCGGGAATCGGAAAGGTTACGGTTACCATCGGTTGCTCGGATAATATGGAGGTAATAGGCGGTTCGGAAAAAGAACTCGATTTTATGGAAAAGACCGATAAGATGGCGTCGTTCCGCATCCGGGTGAAAGACCGTACGGGAACGGGCCGGGTTACGCTTACCGCTACCTCGCGCAACGACAAGGCCGTGTACGACACCGACATCGAAATCCGTTCGGTACGGCAGACGCAAACGAAGATTATTCCCGTAACGCTGAAAGGGGGCGAAACCTGGAAAAACGACGTTCCGCTTCCGGGTGCCGACGGAACGAACAGCCTTTCGCTCGAAGTAGCCGACGTGCCGCCGTTGAACCTGGATACCCGGTTGAGTTATCTCATCGGCTATCCGCACGGGTGTGTGGAACAAATCGTTTCGAAAGCGTTCCCGCAACTGTATATTCCGGCATTGACCGATTTGTCGGATTCGCAGAAACAAACGGCCGAAGCGGCGGTGAAAGGAACCGTCAGCCGGCTGCGTTCGTACCAGGTAGCGGGCGGAGCGTTCGCTTACTGGCCGGGGCAGACCAGCACTACCGGCTGGGGAACGGCGTATGCGGCCCATTTCCTGGTGGAAGCCGAAAAGCACGGATACCTGGTGCCCGGCGATATGAAAAAGGGCGCATTGGCTAATATCCGGCAGGTAGCGCGCGCCTGGAATACGAAAGCCACCACGCCGGATGTGGATTCGGAAAAGGCGATACAGGCTTACCGGTTGTTCGTGTTGTCGCTGGCTTCGGAGCCGGAAGTAGGTGCCATGAACCGGTTGAAAGAGTTTCCGGGCACTTACTCGGCTACCCGCTGGCTGTTGGCCGCCGCCTATGCCAACATCGGGCGGAAAGACGTAGGGCTGGAGTTGACCCGGAAAACCGAGCCGTTGCAGAAGGCTGCGTATTATGCCGATACGTACGGCAGTCCCGACCGGGATAAGGCGATTCAGCTCCTGGCGTTATGCCTGCTCGACCAGGGCAAGGAGGCGGCCGTGCTGGCGCGCAGTTTATCCGAAGCGTTCGGCTCCGACGAGTGGATGAGTACGCAAACCACCTCGTTCGGATTAATCGCTTTGTCGGACTATTTGCAGAAATATCCGGCTTCCGGTTCGATGGATTTTACGTATATTTGCAACCGCAAAAAGGAAAGTGTGGTTACGGAAAAGGATTTCTGGACGGCTTCGCTGCTGAAAAACACGGGTAAAACCGTGCCGATGGAAATCCGGAACAACGGGAAGTCTACGCTCTTTGCCCGGGTTATTACCGAAGGGGTGCCCGAGCAAGGCGAGGAAGAGGCGTATGCCAACGGCGTTTCGATTGCCGTAAGTTATACGGGTGCCGGAGGCGGTCCGTTAAATGTAAAGAGTTTGCAGCAGGGCGATAACTTTACCGCCGTGGTGACGGTGAAGAATCCCACTCCGGAAAAGCTGGATTACTTGGTGCTTACGCAGGTATTTCCCGCCGGTTGGGAGATACTCAATACGCGCTATATGGACGATAACGGGAATGCGGACGGTGCCGCTACCGGCAACGCTCCGGCTCCGGCTTCCGAAACCGAACGAACCCGGGCGGCTACTGCCAACTATATCAGTTACCAGGATATTCGCGACGACCGCGTGTATACTTATATCGACGCTTTGCCTTCGGGCAGGCAGGTAACGGTAAAAATCAACCTGGCTGCCGTTTATCCGGGCATTTTCTATTTGCCGCCCGTTCGTTGCGAAGCGATGTACAATCATCTGATACAGGCCAACACGAAGGGCGAAACTACAGAAGTAAAGTAGCAGGGCGGAAAAGCGCCGGTATATAAATCCGCTTTCCGGTTGGTACGTTGCTTGTTTTCATACGACGCGTGCCAACCGGAAATTTTTATGCGGGGTTTATACATACAAAAAATACCCTTAAACAGTGAATATGCAACGTGCATTCGTATTATTGATTTTTTTGTCAGGCCTGCTTACGGTACAGGCTGCCGAAAAACCGGATACGCTGGAAACGGATAAAAAGAAACCGCAGTTCGTTACGTTGAACGGTGCGGTGGGGATGGTTTTTGCCACGAACGATTTCGTAAGCGGAGAAAATAAAATTCCGTATTACACTTCCTGCGCTTTTAAATACGGCGTGAGCGCCGAAGGGGATAGCTGGCAGGACATCGTATACGGGATGCCGTATTACGGTGTGGGTGTGTACTCGGCGAACATTCTCCGGAAGAAGGATCTGGGGCTGCCCTTTTCGGTTTATCTTTTCCAGGGCGCCACATTCAAGCGTTTCAGTCCGCGCCTGGCATTGAACTACGAGTGGAACTTGGGGATGTCGTTCAACTGGAAACCGTACGACCCGTTCGACAACCCCGAAAATATCGCCCTCGGAAGCTCTACGAATGTACACGTGGCGTTGAACGCTTACCTGAACTGGACGCTTTCGCGCTACGTGGATGTACATGTGGGAGCCGGTTTTACCCATTTCTCGAACGGGGCGTCGAAGCTGCCCAACAAGGGGCTGAACATGGTGGCTCCTTTTGTGGAGGTAAGCTACAATTTCAACCGGGAACCGCTGAATCCGGCTTTGCAGTCGGGAATCAAAATACCCCGGGTGGAGCCGCATATCGATTACGATATCCTGTTTATCGCCACTTCGCGCCAGAAAAAGTTCAACGAGGAGGGTACCAACCTGGCTTCGCCGTATGTAGACAAGAATTTCAAGGTGTTTTCGTTGAGCTACGCCACGCTTTTCGTCCGGAGCCACAAGTACAAATGGGGGCCGAGCGTCGAGTTGGTGTACGACGAAAGCTCGGGCGCCAAAGCCTGGCGCGAGCAGAATCCGGCCGACGGGAAAATGTACGACCGCATCAAGCTGGGTAATGCCGCCAGGCGCTTTTCGGCCGGTTTGTCGGCTAAAGGCGAAATGGTGCTTCCCCGCTTGTCGTTATTCGCCCAAATCGGATATAACCTGCTGCACGGCAATAAAGACGATTACCGGTTGTATCAAATCGTAGGGGCGAAAGTATACGTAACCGACAATATTTTCGGCGCCTTCGGTATCCGGGCGGCCCGTTTCGGGAAAGCGCAGTATTTATATTGGAGCATCGGTTACACCATTAACGGGCGCCCGTTCCATAAAAAGGAAAAATACATTCACCGTTTGCTGCCGGATTAAACCGGCTATGCTCCTAAAATAAAGTTATAAAATACCGTAGAAAGCGAATAAAACGACATTTCTTATTAATTTTGCCTCCCATTGAAGCCAACGACAGAATTGCAAATGGAAAATAAATACGTATCCCTTGCTGTAAAAGCTGCCTATGCGGCCGGCCGGAAAATAATGGAAATTTATACCGACCCCGCTTCCGATTTCGAGATCGAGCGGAAAGCCGACAATTCGCCGTTAACAATAGCCGACAGGAAAGCCCATGAAACGATTGTTTCGTTTCTGGAACAAACCCCTTATCCGATATTGAGCGAAGAAGGGAAAACGATACCTTACGAAACGCGCCGTGGGTGGGATACGCTTTGGATAGTAGACCCGTTGGACGGAACCAAGGAATTTATCAAGCGTAACGGCGAGTTTACCGTAAATATCGCTTTGGTAGAGAAGGGAGTGCCCGTAGCCGGTGTGATTTACGTGCCGGCAACCGGCGTGTTGTATGCCGGAAGTCGCGAAACGGGAGCCATAAAGCTTACCGGCATCCGTGTTACCGGAAACACCCGGCAGGAGTCGTGGGAATATACTTCGCACGAGTTGCCGGATGCGCCGGCGCATGCCGGTTGCGTTGTCGTAGCTTCGCGTTCGCACATGAGCGCCGAAACGGAGCGCTTTATCGAAGAATTGAAACAACAGCATGAGGTGGAGCTGATAACCAGCGGCAGTTCGTTGAAAATATGCCTGGTAGCGGAAGGGGCGGCCGACGTTTATCCTCGCTTCGCTCCTACGATGGAGTGGGATACGGCTGCCGGACATGCCATCGCTTTGGCGGCGGGTTGCCAGTTGTACCGGTACGGCTCGGACGAGCCGTTGCAATATAATAAGGAAGATTTGTTGAATCCGTGGTTCATCGCGGAAAAAGAGCGAACCGGTAAATAACGGCTATGACACTGCAAGCGTTCCTGGTTGTAATCGGTTTGGCCGCTATGGTGGTGATGTTGGCTGCGGATAAAATGCGTCCGGGGATGATGTTCTTTTCCTTGGTAGCTTTTTTTATGCTCGGAGGGGTGATTACCCCGAACGAAGCCGTCGCCGGATTCAGCAACAAAGGGATGATCACGGTGGCTATCCTGTTTCTGGTAAGCGAAGGCGTACGGCAATCGGGCGCCCTGGCCAATTTGATGCGCGCGCTTCTGCCGACTCGTAAAACCACCGTGCCGAAGGCGTTGGTGCGCATGCTGCCTTCGGTGGCTGCCATATCCGCCTTCCTGAACAATACGGCCGTCGTAGTTATTTTTGCGCCCATGATAAAAAAGTGGTCGGAAATGATGAACCTGCCTTCCACCAAGTTTTTGATACCTCTTTCGTTCGCCACGATCGTGGGAGGCGTTTGTACGTTGATAGGTACCTCCACCAACCTGGTGGTGCACGGTATGATGCTCGACGAAGGCTTGGAAGGATTTACTATGTTCGAGTTGGGCAAAGTGGGCGTTTTTGTAGCGCTGGGAGGAATTATTTACCTGGTCGCCGTATCGAACTGGTTGTTGCCGGGAAATAAGAAATCGGCCGGGAAAGAGTCGTTCAAAGAATATTATTACGATGTGCTTATCCCGCCGGGCAGCCGTTTTACCGGTGCCGAAATCATAAACGGAACGTTAGACGGACTGCCCCAGATGGAGATACGTTGCGTTAAGCGTAACGGTACGTTTATCCGGGTGGGCAGCGCCTTTCCGTTCGAGATAGAAGAAAACGACCAGTTGGTGCTGGCCGGTAAATCGGGGAGTATCCAGTTCCTGTTGTCGGTGGAAGGTGTGGAGCTGTGCTGTTTGCAGCATGCCGACCGGGAGTTCGTGAAAACAGCGGTCAAACAGGTCGAAGCCGTATTGGGAGCCCGTTTTCCGGGCTTGAATAAAACATTGGGCGAGTTCGATTTTTACCGCCATTACGGGGCCGTGGTGATGTCGGTGTGCCGTAACGGCGAGCGGATTGCCGTCGATTTGGATAACCTGGTGTTGCAGGAAGGCGATAACCTGGTGTTGCTTACCGACGGGAGCTTTATCCCTACCTGGGGGCAGTCTACCGTATTTCTGTTACTTTCGGAGGTGGGCGATTTCAATGCGCCCGAGCGTCGGCGCTCCAAAAGGTGGTTTGCCATCGCGTTGCTGGTGCTGATGATTGCGGGCGCTACGTTCGGCGAGCATCTGCCGCCGGTGAAAGGGGTGCGCTACGATATGTTTTTCTTCGCTTCGATTACGGCGGTACTGATGGTCTGGACCAAGCTGCTCCCGTCGAAACAATACACCAAGTATATCAGTTGGGACATTCTTATTACGATTGCCTGCGCTTTTGCCGTAAGCAAGGCGATGCTCAATTCGGGGGTGGCCGACATCGTAGCCAAAGGCATTATCGGGATTTCCGAGCAATACGGGCCGATGGCGTTATTGGCAGCTATTTATCTTATTACCAATCTGTTTACCGAGTTACTTACGAACAACGCCGCCGCAGCGCTTACTTTCCCGATCGCGATTGCCGTTTCGAACCGGCTCGGAGTGGAACCGCAGCCGTTTTGCGTGGCGATTTGCATGGCGGCTTCGGCCAGCTTTACCACGCCTATCGGCTACCAAACCAACCTGATCGTACAAAGTATCGGCGGATACAAGTTTACCGATTTCGTACGCATCGGATTGCCGTTGAATGTGATTACGTTTTTACTCTCGATTATATTGATTCCGTTGTTCTGGGATTTTTAACGCATGGAAAAGATGAACGATACGCATATATATCCGATTTTCGACAAGATGATGGGGCGCTCCGACAAGGAAAGCCTGCTGAAGCAGCGCAGCACGATGATTTGGTTTACCGGCCTGTCGGGTTCCGGCAAAAGCACGGTGGCGATTGCGCTGGAGCGCGAGTTGCATCGCCGGGGTTTTCTGTGCCGTATCCTCGACGGCGACAATATCCGCTCGGGAATCAATAACAACCTCGGGTTTTCGCCAGCCGACCGGATGGAGAATATCCGGCGTATCGCCGAGGTGGCGCGCCTGTTTATCGACAGCGGCATTATCACGATCGCCGCGTTTATCAGCCCCGATAACCGGATGCGCGAGATGGCGGCCCGGATTATCGGCGAAGACGATTTCTTGGAAGTGTTCGTTAATACGCCGTTGGCCGTATGCGAACAGCGCGATGTAAAAGGGTTGTATGCGAAAGCCCGAAGGGGCGAAATCAAGGAGTTTACCGGTATTTCGTCGCCGTTCGAAGAGCCGGAACATCCGGCTTTGCGGCTGGATACGTCGGTACTCGGTATCGAGCAGTCGGTTGAGAAATTGCTCGCACTGGTGTTGCCGAAAATAACTTTGTAACACGAAACTACATTAATTATATAGAAAGCATGTCCGAATATAAATTAAGCCATTTGCAGGAGCTCGAAGCCGAGTCGATTCATATCATCCGGGAAGTGGCGGCCGAGTTCGAAAACCCGGTGATGCTGTATTCCATCGGCAAAGACTCGTCGGTGATGGTACGGCTGGCCGAGAAAGCGTTTGCTCCCGGTAAGGTGCCTTTTCCCCTGATGCATATCGATTCGAAATGGAAATTCAGGGAGATGATCGAGTTCAGGGATGCCTATGCCCGGAAATACGGCTGGAACCTGATTGTGGAATCGAATACGGAAGCCTTTCAGGCCGGGGTAGGCCCTTTTACGCACGGCAGCAAGGTGCATACCGATTTGATGAAAACGCAGGCGTTGCTGCATGCGCTGGATAAATACCGGTTCGATGCGGCGTTCGGGGGAGCCCGGCGCGACGAGGAAAAGTCGCGGGCGAAGGAACGGATTTTTTCTTTCCGCGATAAGTTCCACCAGTGGGACCCGAAGAACCAGCGCCCCGAGTTATGGGATATTTATAATGCCCGTGTGCATAAGGGCGAGTCGATACGGGTTTTCCCCCTTTCGAACTGGACGGAGCTCGACATCTGGCAGTACATCCGGCTTGAAAATATTCCGATCGTTCCGCTTTACTTTGCCAAGGAACGGCCGATTGTAAATATCGACGGCAACCTCATTATGGTCGACGACGACCGGATGCCCGAAGAATATCGCCGGCAAGCCAAGCCGATGATGGTGCGTTTCCGTACGTTAGGATGTTACCCGCTTACGGGAGCGGTGGAGAGTACGGCCGATACGATTGAAAAAATCGTGGAGGAAATGATGACGACTACCAAGTCGGAGCGAACCACCCGGGTAATCGATTTCGACCAGGAAGGCAGTATGGAGCAGAAAAAACGCGAGGGTTATTTTTAAACGGATGAACATGGGAAACTTGAATATAAAAGAATTTCTGGATAAAGACGAACAGAAGGATTTGTTGCGTTTGCTCACGGCCGGCTCGGTCGACGACGGAAAGTCGACGCTTATCGGACGTCTCCTGTTCGACAGCAAGAAGATTTACGAAGACCAGTTGGATGCCTTGGAGCGCGACAGCAAACGGATGGGAAACGCCGGCGACCATATCGACTACGCTTTGTTGCTCGACGGCCTGAAAGCCGAGCGCGAGCAAGGAATTACCATCGATGTGGCGTACCGCTATTTCTCTACCAATAACCGCAAGTTTATTATTGCCGATACCCCGGGGCACGAGCAGTATACCCGGAATATGATTACCGGCGGCTCTACCGCCAACCTGGCGATTATCCTGGTTGATGCGCGCTCGGGAGTGATTACCCAGACGCGCCGCCATACCTACCTGGTTTCGTTGTTGGGAATCCGCCACGTGGTGCTGGCGGTAAACAAAATGGATTTGGTGGGTTTCAGCGAAACCCGTTTCAACGAAATCGTGGGCGAGTATCGGCAATTCGTCGAGCCGCTCGGTATCCCGGATGTGCATTGCATTCCGCTTTCGGCGCTCGACGGCGACAACGTGGTGGAAAAGTCGGAACGTACGCCTTGGTACGAAGGGAAGTCGTTGCTCGATTTCCTCGAAACGGTGCCTATCGGGAACGACCATAACTTGCAGGATTTTCGCTATCCGGTACAGTACGTATTGCGCCCGAACCTCGATTTCCGGGGATTTTGCGGCAAGGTGGCCTCGGGTATCGTACGGAAAGGGGATGAAGTGATGGCGTTGCCTTCGGGTAAGAAATCGCGGGTTAAGGCGATTCACACGTACGAAGGCGAGCTGGAATATGCTTTCCCGCCCCAGTCGGTTACGCTTACGCTGGAAGATGAAATCGACGTTTCGCGGGGCGAGATGCTGGTGCATCCGGATAACTTGCCGGTTACCGACCGGAATTTCGAGGCGATGCTGGTGTGGATGGACGAGGAGCCGATGGACATAGACAAGCAATTCTTTATCAAGCATACCACCAATACCACTCGTGTGCGCATCGACGGTATCCGGTACAAGGTGGATGTGAATACGATGGAGCAGTCGGCTGCCGCCGGCTTGGCGTTGAACGAAATCGGACGGGTGGTGCTTACTACGGGCAAGCCGTTGTTTTTCGACGCGTATGCGAAGAACAAAAGTTGCGGTGCGTTCATTCTGATCGACCCGATTACCAATAATACCAGTGCGGTGGGTATGATTACCGGCGCGGTGGATGTGCAGGATATGGCCCGGCGGCGCGGAAAGGCTTATTGGGTGGCAACCGAGGGTGAAGCGGAGCAGTTGCGCGACTCGCTTTCGGGCACGGTATCCGTATTCGATTTGCCGGCTATGGGAATAGCGCCGGAACAGTATCCGGTAATCGAAAAAGTATGCAGCGAATTGGTGAATCAGCGCCAATCGGTAATTTGCATAGGCAAAAAGTAAAGAGTGGTGTAAAAGGGAGTATACATTATATATAATATAGTACAAATGGGGTTGATTGAGTTTAACAAGTTGCCCATCAATACGTTGGTGGGGGCCCATCGGAAAACGTTCCGCGCCATAACCGGCGGACGGGAAATCGACGAGGCTTTCCGCGGTAAGTACCGGCTTACTTCGCTGGTATGTCATTTGCTCAGCTCGTTGCAACCGATCGAGGAACGGAGGTACCGGAAACGGTTAAAGGAAAAGCCGGTAGAGAACGACCCGGTATTTATCCTCGGACACTGGCGCAGCGGAACGACTTTTGTGCATAATGTGTTTTCGTGCGACAAGCATTTCGGCTACAATACTACTTATCAAACGGTATTTCCGAACCTGATGCTTTTCGGCCAGCCGTTTTTCAAAAAGAACATGTCGTGGTTGATGCCCGACAAACGGCCTACCGACAACATGGAACTGAAGGTGGATTTGCCGCAAGAGGAAGAGTTCGCCTTGGCTAACATGATGCCGTATACGTATTATAATTTCTGGTTCCTGCCGAAACACATGATGGAGTATTGCGATAAATACCTGTTGTTCGATACGATACCCGAGGAAGAACGGCAAGTGTTTAAAGATACGTTTCTGAAACTGATTAAAATTTCGCTCTGGAATACGGGGGGAACGCAGTTTCTGTCGAAAAATCCGCCGCATACGGGGCGTATCAAAACGTTGCTCGAAATGTTTCCGAATGCGAAGTTTATTTACCTGGTGCGCAACCCGTATACGGTTTTCGAGTCGACGCGCAGTTTCTTTACCAATACGATACGGCCGTTGCGGCTGCAGGAAATATCCGATTCGCAACTCGAAGAAAATATCGTTCAGGTGTATACCCGGCTTTTTCATAAATACGAGGCCGAGAAACACCTTATTCCGGAAGGCAATCTCGTGGAAATCAAATTCGAAGATTTCGAGGCGAATGCTTTCGATCTCACGGAGCATGTATATAAAACGCTGGATATTCCGGGTTTCGATGTGGCACGGCCGGATATAGAAAAGTATCTCGACAAGAAAAAGGGATATAAAAAGAACCAGTATAAATACGATCCCCGCACGGTGCGGATTGTAGAAGAAAATTGGGATTTCGCCCTGAAGCAGTGGGGATACAGTTTATAAAACGAGGGGAAAAATGAATAAAAAAATACTTACGGTAGCTTTGTCGGCTGTTTGTAGCGTGTTGTGTACGGCCCAGGAAAAAGCCGAGCTTTTGCCTTACGGGGATATGGATCGCTGGATTGTGCGGAAAGTTACGGAATCGGGTTTAATCGGCGGTCATACCAAGTTGTTATACGAGGTGGGCCCTACCGATACGATTGTGGGGAGCGCACCTTATACCAACCAGGGCGGTTCGCCTTGGGCTACGTCGAATGTAATGGCTAAGGTGGGCGTAACCAAAACGAATACGTCTGTGTTCCAGGAAAAAAGGGATAACGGCTATTGCGCCCGGATGGAAACCCGTATCGAAACCTGTGTGGTATTAGGCTTGGTCAATATCAAGGTGCTGGCAGCCGGCTCGATGTTTCTGGGTACGGTGTACGAGCCGATTAAGAGTACGTCGAATCCCCAGAGCAAATTGGGTTCGGGTATTCCTTTTACTAAAAAGCCGGCTGCGTTGCGGTTCGACTATAAAGTAAAGCTTTCGGGCGAAAAAGACCGTATCCGGTTAACGGGTTTCAGCAAATCGTCGAAAGTGGAAGGAATGGATTTACCGGAAGTAAACTTGTTTCTCCAGAAACGGTGGGAAGATGCCGAAGGGAATGTCTATGCCAAGCGCATCGGTACGATGGTAGTGCGTTATGATAAAGATACCGGTTGGATAAACGGCGCTACCTATAAGATTCTGTACGGCGATATTACCTCGCATCCCGGTTTCAAGCCCTATATGGGATTAATTACGAACGAAGAGGATTTCCGGTATACGCAAAACAGCCGGAAGGAAAGCGTACCGGTAAAAGAAGTGGGGTGGGGAACTCCCGACGACGAGGTAACGCATGTGATTTTACAATTTACTTCCAGTCACGGAGGCGCTTATATCGGTTCGCCCGGAAATACGCTTTGGGTGGATAATGTGAAGTTTATTTACGAATAAGAACCTCGGTTTCTCTTTCCAGTGGATATTAAAAATTGACGATAGCCGTTAATTTTCAAAATGCGTAGGCGTATCTGGATTTTTTTTGCTTATTTTGTGAGCGGAAAAAACAGGTACGCTAACAATTTTTAGGGGAAGATGAAATTAAGCGAAGGGATGCCGGTAACCCGGCACATGTTCCATGATTTTTTTAACGGGCATCCGAAAGGAGCCGCTTTCTACGATAAAGAGGGTAAAGTACAACACATCAATGCTGCGTTACGGAAGAAATGGGCGGTATGCGATACCGATTCGTTGAAATTCGGTTCTTTATTCGATTCGAAGTGGTTCACGCCGGAAGAAAAAGAACGGCTTAAATCCGGCGAAACGATCTGTTTTGTCCGGCCGTCGCGTTTTTTTATTTCACCGAGTACAGACGAAAACGGGGAGATCGTAGGGTATATATTCTTTTGCCAGGAAAACTCGGCGCAGAATTGCGGCCGTTTGAACGAAAGCGAAAAAATACGCGAACTGGAGTACATGACACGGAAAGTGGCCGAAGCTGTTCCGGATACCATTTTGCTCGTCAATAAGGAGCTGATTGTGGAACGGGTGATTGCGTATGCGGCCGAAACTTGCATCACTCCCGACGTAATCCGTTGCCGGATCGACGAATTGCCTGGATTTATTTATCCGGATGCTGCTAAAAAGTCGGTGGTGAAGCGCGTGACCGAATGTATGGAAAAGTCGGAAATCTCCACTTTCGAGCTGGTTATTCCCGGTCATACGGCCGAAAAAGTATATTTTCAGTTGAGGTTGGTTCCGGTGCATCAGGCGTATGTAATCATGTACATCCGGAATATTTCGCATCAGGTGGAAACCCAGGAAAAACTGGAACAGAGCAAAAGCCTGATGGAGATGGCATTGAGCAACAGCAAAGTGGCCACCTATATTTTTAATTACAATTTATTCTCTACCTGCGACAAGGTAAATTGCAACCGGTGTTTTCAGTTCTACGGGATGGATAACGAGTTGCTTCGGAAGAATACCTACGTTTGCAAGTCGCTCCAGAAATTGACCCATCCCGACGATACGGAAAACTTTTTTTACTTGTTCGATAAGATACGGAACGACCGGTTATCGAAATTCAGCGTCGATTTCCGGCTGAAAGACGATGAAGGGAAATACCGCAGCTACGAAGTGATAGGAAAAGCCCAGTCGGTGGATAAAGACGGTTTGCCGTCGGTAGTGCTGGGTTGCATTATCGATAACCAGCACCGGGTGGAATACGAAAAAACCTTGATCGACGCCAAGGAGAAAGCGGAGAAAGCCGACCGGCTCAAGTCGCAGTTCCTGGCCAATATGAGCCACGAAATCCGTACGCCGCTGAATGCCATCGTCGGCTTCTCGGAGTTGATGAGCGAAGAAGAGGAATCGGACATCCGGAGGGAATATGCCCATATAATCAAGAACAACAACGATTTGTTGCTGCGCATTATCAACGACGTGCTCGATATATCCAAAATCGAGTCGGATATGGTCACGTTTACGGTGTTCGAGGTGGAATTGCCTTCGCTGATGGAGTCCATTTACAATGCGGTTAAATTGCGTGTCTCTCCCCAGGTAAAATTGGTTTTAGACCCCTGTAAATTCGTCATTATCCCGACAGATAAGAACCGGCTGATGCAGATTCTGATGAATTTATTGACCAATGCCGCCAAGCATACCGATACAGGCAGTATCCGTTTCGGCTACGAAACGGAAGGGGAATATGTACGGTTCTATGTGAGCGATACCGGCCACGGGATTCCGGCCGAGGCGCAGGAAACCATATTCAACCGCTTTGTACAACTGAACGACGCCACTCAGGGTATCGGATTGGGATTGCCTATCTGTAAAGGCCTGGTGTTGAAAATGGGAGGCACTATCTCCGTAACGTCCGAAGTGGATAAAGGCTCCGTATTCTCCTTTACGTTGCCGTTAGACGGGAAAAAGCAGTAAAACATGCCGGGCGGCGGCATGAGAAGAATGGCCCGTAAAACTCTTTTTGTATTCGGAGTGTTTCAATACTAAAACATATCCTTTATCTTTGCGCGAGGTTTTGAAAAGGTTATGGCGAAAAAAAAGAGAAAAACAGGCAAATCGAAGCGAAAGCCCCGAAGCGACGCCTTTGCTTCGTTGAAACGGATATTGCTGATTGCATGCGCATTGTTGGTATGTCTTTTCGTTCTGTTATACATCTACGACTACAATCATCGTCCCGGAAAAACGAAAGAAAAGCCGAAACGGGAAACCGTGCGGCCCGGTAACCGGAAAAACGAGGAAAAAGGCTTTCAGTTTCCCGGAGGTAAACCGCTGGCGGTTATTCCCGCAAACGCCGAAATTCCGGTACTGCATTCCGGTGAAAAAGAACAAATCGTTCGGCATGAGGGCTACACCCTCTCTTTTAATCCTGTATACAAAATAGCGAACTGGGCTGCCTACGAACTCACGGCCCAGGAAGTATTGACCCGCAAATCCAACCGGTTCGATAAATTCCTGCTCGACCCGGCTCTCCCGGGCGGAACCGCCTTGAACGAAGATTATACCCGTAGCGGATACGACCGCGGGCACCTGGTGCCGGCCGGCGACATGAAATGGTCGGCCAAGGCGATGCGCGAATCGTTTTACCTGAGCAATATCGTGCCGCAGGCTCCCAAGCTGAACCGGGGAATCTGGAAGGAGCTGGAAGAACAAATACGGGATTGGGCCGTTACCGATTCGGCCTTGCTGATAGCTACCGGCCCGGTTATACGTCCGCATTTGAAACGGTTGGGAAAAAGCCGGGTGGCTATTCCCGACAGTATGTATAAAGTAATCGTAAGCCCGTACGGAAAAGAGCCGAAAGGAATCGCCTTTTTATTTGCGAATAAAGGCTACGGTAAAGCGCCGCTCCGGCAGTTTGCCGTTTCTATCGACAGTGTGGAAAAGATTACGGGAATCGACTTTTTCCCGGCGTTACCGGACGAGCTGGAAAAGCAAGTGGAAAGCAAGGCGGATATAGCGAAATGGAATTTTAACTAAGATAAAAACAACGTAGAAAAATCAATTAAAGACGCATAAAACGAATAATTATGAATGGTAAACTTATTCCAGTTGTATTATTGGCGATCCTGGCTTCTTGTAAACAACCTGCCGTACAGGAGCAGTTTCCGCGGCCGGTAAAAGTGACGGATGTTACGGCATTGAGCGTAGTGGAAAAGTCGTTCAGCGGCGTGGTGACTCCCGACCAGTTCAGCGACCTGGCGTTCAAGATGTCGGGGCCCCTTATTTCCCTGAGTGTGGATGCCGGGCAAAAAGTGAGAGCCGGACAGGTTATCGCGGAAATCGACCCGCTGGATTATAAGTGGGAATACGAGGCGAAGCAAGCCTCTTATCAAACCGCCCAGGCGCAGTTGCAGCGTGCCGAGAAGCTCTTGAGCAAACAAGCCATCTCGCGTCAGGAGTACGAATCGACGCAGGCCGCTTACTCCAATGCGAAAGCCGCGTACGAGTATGCGCAGAATACCTACGAGCAAACACGCTTACGGGCTCCTTTCGACGGCTTCATCCAGAAAAAATACGTGGAGAACTACCAGAAAGTGCAGGCCGGGCAGGCCATCGTGAACCTGATCAATCCCAATAAGCTGCTTATCCAGTTCACGATGCCGGAAAACAATGTCATCTACCTTACCGACCCGCATAAATTGTATGTGGAGTTCGATACCTACAAGGGGATTTGGTTCAAAACCCGGATAAAAGAATATGTGGAAGCCTCGCCCGACGGCACCGGCGTACCGGTATGGCTGTATATCGACGACCCGGCTTTCAACCTCGACAAATATAAGGTTGCCGTCGGATTTTCGTGCCGCGTTATCCTGAAGGCCGAGAACGAACAATTGCTGGCTACCAACCTGATTCCGTTGTCGGCCGTGGTGGCGCAAGACGGAAGCGATGAAAAAGGCGTATTCGTAGTGAAAGGCGACCGTGTGGAATACCGGGCGATACGCGAAGAAGGGCTTATCGGGAAAGACGGCGTGATTGTGTCGGAAGGCGTAAGTCCGGGCGAGAAGGTCGTGGTGGCAGGCGCTACCCGGCTGGTGAACGGACAACAAGTAAAAATATTAACCGATTAATATTAATACGAACAGACGTATGAATATTCCTAAATATTCGCTCGAGAATAAAAAAGTAATCTACTTCTTTCTGGCTATCATGTTGATCGGAGGGATATTCTCCTTTTTCAAGCTGGCTAAAAAGGAGGACTCGCCGTTTGTAATCAAACAGGCCGTACTGATTACCCAGTATCCGGGAGCCACTCCGCAGGAAGTGGAAAAGCTGGTTACCGAACCGATTGAGCGCGAAATCCAGTCGATGTCGCAAGTATATAAAATCAAGTCCGAGTCGTATTTCGGCATGTCGAAAATCACCATCGAGCTCAGGCCCGACATTGCACCCGATTACATGCCGGTGAAATGGGACGAGTTGCGGCGGAAGGTATTGAACGTGCAGTCGAGCCTGCCTTCGGGCGCCTCGGATATTGCCGTGAAGGACGATTTCGGCGATGTGTTCGGCATTTATTACGGACTCACCATCGACGAAGGATTTACGTATAAAGACTTGCGCGACTGGTCGCAGAAAATAAAAACGGAGCTTACCCCGCTCGAAGGGGTTCAGAAGGTTTCGCTTTTCGGCGAGCAGATAGAAGTAATCAATGTGTCGATGTCGGTGCCGAAGCTCTCCATCCTCGGAATCGACCCGAATGCGATTATGCAGATTATCCAGACCCAGAACCTGCTGGTGAATACCGGCGAAATCAATACCGGCACGTATCAGTTGAAGGTGTTGGCCGACGGAACGTATAAGAGCCTCGACGACATCCGGAACCAGATTATCGTAACCAAAACCGGCGGCGAAGTGCGGCTGGGCGACGTGGCTACGGTGGAACGGGGCTACATGGAGCCGCCTTCGAGCCTGATGCGGGTAAACGGGAAACGCGCGCTCGGAATCGGCGTGGCTACCGGCGCCGACGACGACGTGGTGGCCGTAGGGCGTTCGGTGGAAGCGAAACTGAACGAGCTGGAGAAACTGTTTCCGGTGGGGATGGAGCTGGTATCCATCTATCCGGAAAACCAGATTGCGCACGAAGCCAACAACGGGTTTATATTGAACCTTATCGAGTCGTTGCTCATCGTAATCGTGATTATCTTCCTCGTGATGGGGTCGCGCGCCGGGTTGCTGATAGGCAGTTCGCTGTTGTTCTCGGTGGGCGGCACGCTGTTGATTATGTTGCTGGTGGGAGTCGGGCTGAACCGTACGTCGCTGGCCGCCTTTATCATCGCGATGGGGATGCTGGTGGATAACGCCATCGTGGTAACCGACAACGCGCAAATCGGAATCAAGCGGGGGCTTTCGCGCTACCAGGCGTTGGTCGACGGGGCCACCAAGCCGCAATGGGCGTTGCTAGGCGCTACCTTTATCGCCGTATGCTCGTTCCTGCCGATGTACCTGGCTCCGGCTTCGGTGGCCGAAATCGTGAAGCCGTTGTTTATCGTGCTGGCGGTTTCGCTCGGCTTGAGCTGGATACTGGCGCTGACGCAAACGCCGGTGTTCGGCAGTTTCATCCTGAAAGACCATACCGACGATGCGTCGAAAGACCCGTACGATACCCCGCTGTATCATAAGTTCGAAAGGGTGCTGGGGCTTCTCATCAAGCACCGCTTTATCACCATCGCTACGGTGGTGGCGGCGTTGTTCGTGGCGCTGTTCGTGATGGCGGTGATGCCGCAGAGCTTTTTCCCGAGCATGAACAAGCCGTATATGCGGGCCGACCTGGTATTTCCCGAAGGATACGGCATCCGGGACGTGGAGCGTACCGTGTTTGAAGTGGAGAATTACCTGAATTCCGACAAGAAGGTGAAATCGTATTCCATTACGATGGGCGGTTCGCCGATACGGTATTACCTGGCCAGCTCGTCGTACGGCCCGAAGCCGAACTTCGCCAACGTGTTGATCGAGGTGCATAACGCTTCGCAGTCGGCCGAGATGGAGCAGCAGTTTTACGATTATATGACGCAAAATTATCCCAATATCCTTACCCGTTCGGGGCTGTTCATGCTGTCGCCCGTGTCGGAGGCCGCCATCGAAATCGGTTTCATCGGGGAGAATATCGACACCTTGGTAGCCTTGACCGAACGGGCCGAGGAAATCGCCCGGAAAAACGACCAGGTGATGGAGGTACGTAACAGTTGGGGAAACAAGGTGCCGGTATGGAAGCCGCTTTTCTCGCAGGAGAAGGGCTTGCGCCTGGGCATTACCCGCCAGCAGATGGCTTACTCGCTGAAATCGGCCACCAACGGCGTTCCGTTGGGTGAGTACCGCGAAGGCGATGTGTTTATGCCTATCTTGCTGAAAGATGCGGAAATCGATTCGTTGAAGCTGAGCGACGTGAAGACGTTGCCGGTATTCAGTTCCAAGGGCAGCCCGGTAAAGGTGGAGCAGGTAATCGACCGCTTTTCGTTCGATTACGAGTTCAACGTGATTAAGCGGTTCAACCGGCAACGGGTGATGATGATGTCGTGCGAGCCGAAACGGGGAGCCAATACCATCGCGGCGTTCAACCAGTTGTGGAAAGACATCCAGGAACAGGTGGTGGTGCCGGAAGGATATAAAATCAAGTACTTCGGCGAGCAGGAAACGCAAGACGAAAGCAACAGCGCGATTGCCAAGAACATCCCGCTGATGTTCCTGCTGATGTATTTCACGTTGTTGTTGCTCTTCCCCAAATATTACCGGAAGCCGGTGCTGATTATGGCGATGCTGCCGCTGATTTTTATCGGGGTGGTGTTGGGCTTGGTGGTGTTCGGCAAATCGCTCGACTTCTTTGCGATGCTCGGTTTGCTGGGGCTCATCGGCATGAATATCAAGAACGCCATCGTGCTGGTAGACGAAATCGGTATCCAGCTGAAGCAGCTTCCGCCGGTGAAAGCCGTTATCGAAGCCACGAAAACCCGTATCGTGCCGGTCACGATGGCTTCGGGTACCACGATTCTCGGGATGTTGCCTTTGCTGGGCGATGCGATGTTCGCCGGCATGGCGGCTACCATCATGGGCGGCTTGCTGATGGCTACCGTCCTCACGATATTTATTTTACCGGTAACCTACTGTATATTCTTCGGATTTAAATCGACAAAGTAAACATGATGAGAAGAACATGGCTATATGCCTGCTTGCTGGCGGTTTGCCTGCCGGCAGCGGCACAAGAAGCGCTCACGGTACAGGAGTATAAACAGCGCGTGCTGGAGTACAGCCAGCAAATCAAGCAAAGCGGCGAGCAGCGCAAATCGCTCGTCGAGGCGGTACGGGCGGCTAAAACGGGCTTCTTCCCGCAAATCGATTTCTCGGGAAGTTACCAGTACCGCATCAACGATTATAACCTGGAGCTGGGGGGCGCTTCCATCGGGATGGACCCGAACACGTATTCGCTCGAAGCCACGGTGGCGCAGAATGTGTACGACGGCGGAAGCACGTATAACCGGTACAGGGCTACACAGGTGCAACGGGACATTGCGGAGCAGAACGAGTTGCTTACCACGGATAACGTAATCCGCTCGGCGGATGTGACGTACTGGTCGGCGGCGGCGCAGAAGAAGATGTACGAGGTGATGACGCAGTATGTGGAAATCATTGCCACGCAGCGCGATTTGCTGGCCGAGCGTTTTAACGACGGCTTGATTAGCAAAACGGATTTGCTGCAAATCGAGGCGCGGCTGAAGGAGGCGGAGCTGCAACGCATCAGCGCGTATAAGTCGTACCAGGTGGCGTTGCAGAACCTGAATATCCTGATGGGGAACGAGCCGGCCACGCCGGTGTCGGTAACCGACTCCATCAGCATGTACCAGGTATTGCCGCTGCGGATGGATGCGGAGCAGGCGATGGAGAACCGCCCGGAGTACCGGATTGCGAACCTGAACATTGACTACCAGCAACGGCAGATAAACCTGGTGAAGAGTAAGTACAATCCCAAGCTGGCGGTGGGTTTTAAGGAAACGTGGGGCACGCAGATGCTGAACGTGGACGGCACTACGATGTGGAACTCGTTGTTGTACGCTTCGGTAAGTATTCCGATTTTCCACTGGGGGGCGCGTTTTAAGGAGATAAACTCGCAACGGGCTTTGTTGCGGAGCGAGGAGTTTGCGCGCCGGATTGCGGAAGACCGGATTTCGCAGGAGGTGAGCAATGCCTGGACGAACCTGACGGAGAATACGAAGCAGATTCGTGTGGCGGAGTCGTCGGTGGGGATTGCGGAGGAGAACCTGGAACTGAATACGTTCAGTTACAACGAGGGGAAACTGCCGATTCTCGATGTGCTGTCGGCGCAGCTTACCTGGATTCAGGCGTACAGCAGCCTGGTTCAGTCGTGGCTGCAACAGAAGGTGTCGCTGGCGGATTACTACAAGGCGGTGGGGATAAGGAGATAGAAAAACGGAGTCACAGGGTTGTGGCTCCGTTTTTTTTGAGAGAGACAGGGCTTTCTTTTTTCGCTCGACGCGAAGGCTTTGTTTCTTTTTGCTGAAAGAAACAAAGGTAGAAAACTTCGCTCTCCTGCGAAGGCTGGCGTTTCTCCGGCGAGGCCGGGATTGGCCGTTACCATGGTGGGTGCTTTTCTCCTTAACAGGCCGGTTTAGGCCGTTGCCACGGCGGGCCTTCATTTTTTTCTCTTGAAAGAAAAAAACGAAGCAAAAAAAGTTCAAGGGCTACGTCCGCTTCGCTACATCCCGGCTTTCGCTCGCTAAAAGCCCCGAACTCGCTTACTGCGTAAGCTCAAACAGCGTGGCTTTTTTAACGCTCACTTTCAGCCGTGCTGCTTAACGCTCATCGCCCGAGGCCCGGGGCTCCATACGAGGAGGCCGGTGCTTTTCAGGATCGAGTAGAATAAGGCTTGCTTAACTTTGATGGTATTCTCTTCTTTTTAAGTTCTCCGTGCCTCCGTGTCTCTGTGTTTATTTTTGTTATGTAAGCAGAGGAGGTACGGCTTCCTCCGGCAGCTGCACAGTTGTAGCTGCCCGGCTCCCTTCGCGTAGCTGCCCGGATGCAAATTTGCAGCTGCCGGGGTGCGAATTTGCAGATACCGAAGTACGAACTTGCAGCTACCGTTGTGCAGAAAGTCAGATAGGCAGGTACGAACTTGCAGCTGCCCGGATACAGGGAATCAGCTCCTTGGGAGAGAATGCCATTCGAATCGAAAACTGGTTTTATTCCGTCGTGTTGCCTTCCTCGTCGATAAGGAGGATGGACAGTTTTTTCCCGGGCGCCAACGGAGCGCAATGCAGGAAGCACTGTTCGGTGAGCAGGGAAAAGAAACGTTCCCCGGCGGGAAGCGGGAACAAATTCCACAATTCCCGGGCCAGCGTAATTCCGTTTATGGCTTCGGTGAGCGTGTCCGGATAGCCGGCCCGGCGTGCGATTTCGCGGAGGAACTCCCGGTTCACGGTTACGTTTTTGCTGTGCGTGTCGAGGAAACCTTCTGCCAACTTCACCGCTTTGCCTATCATGATGCCCATCGTAACCTCGGGGATGGCGGTAGAGGCTGCTATCCGCAGCGTTTCGCCGATAAAGTTCCCGTAATGCACGAACGTCTGGGGGGGCAGTTCCGGGTAACGGGCTTTCAGGAAACGCTCGCTTTTCGCCCCGGAGTTGATAACCAGGTGACGGACGCCGTTGGCCGCGGCTACCTCGATTTCTTTCCGGATGGAGGCCACGAAGGCTTCCGCTGAGAACGGGCGGACGATGCCCGAGGTGCCGATAATCGAAATGCCGCCTTCGATACCCAGCTTCGGGTTGAACGTGCGGCGCGCGATTGCCCGGCCGCCGGGCACCGAAATGGTTACTTCCACCTGGCAGGTATCCGGGGAAAAAACGTTTTTTCCCGTGGCGAGTACTTCCCGTAAGGCTTGCTCTATCATCCGGCGCGGAGTGGCGTTAATGGCCGGGCCGCCCACTTCCAGCCCCAATCCCGGCAACGTCACGGTGCCCACTCCTTCGCCTCCGCGGAAGATAACGAAAGGCTCTCCGGCTTGTCGACCTGCCAGCAGCCGTACCGACGCGACGATAGCTTGTCCGTGCGTAACGTCTGGGTCGTCGCCGGCGTCCTTGATTACCGTACAGGCGGCGTATGGAGCGGAGCCGAATACGGTAGAAGCCACCGGCAACGTCACTTCCTCCCCGCCGGGCAGCGTAATCGTGCTCTCGTACTGTGCCGCGCTCGTAAGCAGCGCCCGGAGAGCCGCTTTGGCAGCAGCCGTAGCGCAAGCGCCCGTGGTATATCCGCTCCGCAGCCGGAAGAAGCCGGGCGCCAGCCGTTCGATAGCCTTCCTCAACCCGTTTTCGCCGTATACCCCGATAAACCAATCCGGCAACGCCGGCCGTTTCACGGCGAATACCGGAATGCCGGCCGCCCGGGCCGCCTTGATCTTTTCGCAGAAATAGCCCGATTCACCGCTCTCCTTCGTCAGCAACGCATCCGGACGCAGTTGGCGAATCAACCCGTCCGGCGCCTCCGAAGGCGAAGCGGCAATCAGCCTCTCCGCCGGAAAACCTTGCTCCAGCGCCAGCGCAACCGATTCGTCGCGGCCCAGTATCCGGAACCAGCAAAGATGCTTCCGCCAGAAAGGAGCGAGCCGCCGGATGGTTTGCACGCCCGTCAGGGCCAGTAGCCGGCTTACCCCGCCGGCTTCCATCCGTTCGATAGCCGCTTCGTACGTGTCGCACCAGGTAATTAGCGGGTCGCGCGGCGGATACTTCCGCTCGTACCGCACTACCGGAATCGAGAGCCGGCCGGCTACCCGAGCCACCGTGCGGTGCAGCTCTTCGGCGAACGGATGTGCCGCGTCCACCAGCAACCGGATGCCTTTTTCCCGGCAAAAAGCCTCCATCGCCTCCGCGTCGAGGGCGCCCGTCAGCCGGCGTCCGTTCGTCAGCGCCACTTCCTGCCCGTCCCCTTTGGTGGAGTAGTAATACGGGGCGTTTCCCGCTTCCGCTACCCGTACGGCCGCCCGCCCCTCCGTGGTTCCGCCCAGTATCAGTATCATCGGCGGAACAGGTGTTTGAATTCGTGCGAGTACAGGCGCGATAACCCCGCGCGGTTGTCGATGGCGTCGCCCACCACGAGCATCGTGGTCAGCGTGAGGCCGTTGTCTTTTACGATACGCGCCAGGTCTTTCAGCTCGCCCCGGTAAATCCGCTCGTCTTTCCAGGTCAGGTGGTAACAGGCCGCCACCGGCGTGGCTGGCGGGTAGTGCTGCAACAGTTCCTCCTGTACCTGCTCCGCCACGCCGGCGCTCAGGAAGATACACATCGTGCTTTGCGACTGCGCCAGCAGGTGCAGCTTTTCCTTTTCCGGCATCGGCGTACGCCCTTCGCCGCGCGTCAGGATAATGGTCTGCACCTTTTCGGGGATGGTGAACTGCGATTGCAGGGCGGCCGCGGCGGCCTGGAACGACGAGATGCCCGGCGTGATGTGATAACTCATCCCGTGCCGGTCGAAAAAGGCCATCTGCTCCTGAATCGCCCCGTAAATACACGGGTCGCCGGTGTGCAGCCGCACTACGAACAACCCCTTGTCGTAAAACGTTTTCATCAGGTCGAACTGCTCCTCCAGCGTCAGCGAGGCCGAGCTTTTCACTATGGCTTCTTCCTTGGCATACTCCGTTAACTCCTTCGGAACCAGGCTGCCGGCGTACAGGATTAAGTCGGCCTCTTCGAGGAACCGCTTACCCCGCACCGAAATCAGTTCCGGGTCGCCCGGACCCGCGCCCACGATTTCGATATGCCCTTTCCGGCAAGCCGACGCCTCCACGGCCAGCGCGAAGGTAAAATCGTTGCCTTCCGACAGGCATCCCTTTTGCTTTTCCATCGCCAGCGGGCCGTTGCCGGCGCTTTTCCGGGCGGCCGCCTCGGCCACGCCGTATACACCCGTGGTTTCGAACACCTTGTGCGACGGATTGGGTATTTCTACCCCTTCCAGTTCGGCCGCGCTATATATATATAAATGTGTATCCGGCAATCCGGCCTGTAACGCCTGCAACAGCGGCTCGTCTTTTTTCAGTTCGATGGTGGAGACGCTCCGGATGGAAGCCGGTTCCAACCCGTGCCGTTTGATGCTTTCCCGGATGTGTTCGCCGATGCCTTCCGGGCGGCACTGCTTGCGGCATCCTACACCGAGGTGCAACACCTTCGGACAGAATTGCAGCATCGTTTTATCCGTCGGGTGGACGAACGGCGTTACGGCGATAATCAGTTCGTATTTCTCCGCCGGAATATCTTCCCACCGGTAGTAGACGGCCACGTGCGGCGGGCAGGTACGTTCCAGGTAGGCCGTGCCGCCGTCTTTGATTTCGAGCAGCAACGCCGTGGGCTTCCGGCCGACGAACCGGAAAATCGCTTCGTTGAGGTTCCGGCATACCGGCGTCCATCCCCAGCGCTCGCCGAGCGTATCGAGCGGCCACAACCCCGCGTTGTCGCTCTGCGTGGTAACCACGGTTTCGCCGCCTATGGCCGCCGCAATTTGCCGCGCCAGGTCGTTGGCGCCCCCGATATGCCCGGATACCACGGGAATGGTGTACCGGCCGGACGTATCTACGCATACCACGGCCGGGTCGTGGTGTTTGTCGCGTAAGAACGGGGCGATTTCCCGTACGCAGATTCCCAGCGCCCCGATAAATACGAGGGCGTCGAACGAGGCGAATTTTTCTTCCAGGAACGCCGGAAGGGATGCGATGCGGATGCCGTCGGGCAATCCGGCTGCGGAGTAAAGGGCGGCTTCCGGAAACTCTTTCCGGATGGTACGGGCCAGCGGGGCGCCGGCTTCGGTAACAGGGAGTAGGGCAATGGAGCGGTTCATCTTTGTTGTATTTGTATTGTATCGTTTGGCCGTTCTTCCGGTAACCTGTCCGGGCACGGGGCCGGCAGGGCGCTCGCTCTGGTAACAGGTTCTATGAAGGTGGAACGGTTTATTTCTTTATCGCTTTCAGTATTTCTATTCGGTTATGCCCGTCTACCGTGATGGCGGTAACCTGTTCGAGTGCCAGGCCGGTCCGGCTGCAACCGGCGGTAAACAGCGCCTTGCTTTCCGCGCTTACCGAGTTGAAAACCACGGTGCCGGAAGACGGTAACAACGGATATACCCTTTCGATTATCTCGCTTAACTTTCCGCCGTGTCCGCCGATAAATACGGCGTCGGGCGCTGGGAACGCATTCAGGTCGGCCATGAGGAAGTCACCCGTTACCGCCGTAATGCCCGGCACACCGAACCGGCGGCTGTTGCACTCTATCAGCCGGGCCCCTTCTTCGCGGATTTCGAAAGCCGTAACGTGCAGGTGCGGAAATTGCAGCTTCGCCTCGACGGATACCGAGCCGGTGCAGAACCCGATGTCCCAGAGCGAAGACTTCTGCGGCAGCTCCAGCATACTCAGCGAAAGCAGACGGACAGGCATCTTGGTTATCATGTTCGGGCGTCCGTCGAGAGGTTCGAACAGCCCGTCTGGAATGCCGAACCGGCGCACGTGCGACTTCCGCGTTTCCGTAAGCAACAGGTTATTCGGGTAGTCGAAGTCGGCATTCACCGCTTCTTCCAGGGTGAAGCTCCGGATGCGTTGCCTGGCAGGGTTCCCCAAGTGTTCGCCCACCTGCATCCGGTAACCCGTATATCCGTAGTGGAGCATCCGCTGCGCAATGGCGGCGGGCGTGTGCCGGCGGTCGGTGAGCACGCCGATTTGGGGCGCCTGTTCTATCAGCGCCCGGTCGAACTCGTGCCACGGCCGGCCGGTGAGCGACACCACACGCATATCGTGGTACGGAATCACCAGCTCGTGCGCCAGCTTTTGCAGCGAGTTGAAAACCGGGTACACCCGGATTTCCGCCTCGGGCAGGTAGGTGCGTATCGTATTGGCGAAGCCGAAAAAGAGCGGGTCGCCCGAGGCGAACACCACGATTTCGGCATATCCGCGATACGCTTCGAACACCGGCGCGAGCGGAGGAACGATGGGAATCCAGCCAGCCGGGGCCGGCAGCAAGTCCTTTACGATTTCGTAGTGCCGCGTCCCGCCCGAAAATACGCTTCCCCGCGCAATTACCTCCTGCACCTCCGGCGAAAAGGAAGGAGCGGCGTTGTCGTCTATCCCGATTACGGAAAACTTCGTTTTACACATCCCGTCCCGGTTTTAGTTGTTCGGCGTCGTTGTAGCACAAAACAGCGTTCACCAGCGTAGCCGCCAGGTTGCTGCCACCCTTGCGCCCTTCGATAATCAACTTCGGTATACGGGCGAACGGCTTGACGCGGTGCTTCGATTCTTCCACGTGCACGAATCCCACCGGAGCGGCGACGATGCCGGCCGGGCAGGCTTTCTCTTTGCGTATCAGGTCGCACAGTTCGATTAAGGCGGTAGGCGCGTTGCCGAACACGAACAGGGCGTCGGGATGTTCTTCCGCAGCCAGCCGGATGCCGGCCTGTGTGCGGGTGATGTTTTTGGTTGCGGCGAGCGCAGCCGTCCGCTCGTCGTGCAGGTAACATTTCACCTCGATTCTCATCCGCTCCAACGCCCCTTTGCGGATACCCGCCGCCGCCATCGTTACGTCCGTAACAATCGTGCGTACCGCGCCTGTAGCCAGCTTTTCGTATAACGTACGCACGGCGCCGGGGTCGGCGTAGAAGAGGTTTTCCATATCGAAGTCGGCGGTCGTGTGGATGGCATGCAACAACGCCCATTTTTTATCTAACGGCATGTCGGGATGCTTCAATTCTTTTTCGATGGTGCGGAAGCTGCGTATCATAATGGCTTGCCCTACGCCGGCGTCGCCCGCTTCGTCTTCCCGGTAATAGCCCCGCGGAGTCACGATGTGTCCGCCGAACCGGTACGATTGCGAATTACCTACCAGTATCACCGTAAACATATCCGCCTCTTCCGGGTCGAACGCCGCTAACGTCGTAACGTGTACCGTCTGCTCTTCGCGTCCGGCCTGCCGCACGAGCCCCACCGGCGTTTCGGGCGCGCGTTCCTGCAAAAACAATTCCTTGAACCGGTAAAGCTGCCAGTAACGCCCTTCGCTTTTGGGGTTGTAAACCGCCGTTACGAAATCGGCTGTGGCAGCGGCGATAATCCGTTTTTCTATTTTCTCCCACGGCGTCATCAAGTCCGACAACGAAATGATGCAGCAATCGTGTCCGATAGGCGCCCCCAACAGGGAAGCCGCTTTCTGAAACGCGCTGATACCGGGCAGCACAGTAATTTCCACCGGGCTGTTCCGTTCCTTTTTCATTTCGTAGATAAGCGGCGCCATCCCGTAAATGCCAGCATCGCCCGAGCTGATTACACACACGGTTTTACCTTGTTCCGCCTGGCAGAACGCCTCTTCGGCGCGGTCTTTTTCCCGTTTCATTCCCGTGTCGATACACACGGTTTCCGGGGAGGTATACGGTTCGATAAACCGGAAGTAGTACCGGTATCCGATTACGACGTCGGCTCGCCGCAAGGCTTCTTGCACGGCCGGCGTGATGTCGGCCGCGTTTCCCGGCCCGATGCCGGCTACGATTATAGCAGGGTTGTTCATTTGCTGGAATCTCTAAGTTGAATGGTTATCCGGATGCAAAAGTACGTTTTTTTCTTTATCCCGGAAGCGGCCTCGGGAAGATGGCGGATAATAATTGCGTTTCCGCCGAACGGCTGCCGGCGGCTTCGTTTCTTTTTCGAAAGAAACGCCCCTCTGAACCTAACCCGTCGCTCCGTTGTTCTGTTTTTAAATCCGACGGTTCTTCCTATGAATAAGCTCGAAATATACCTTTTCACGCTCCTGGCCGGTATTTCATTACCGCTCTGCACGTATGCGCAACGTACCGTAGCCTACGACTTATATGTAGGCGACACGCTGGTAAACTATACCGGTAAACCCGCGAAAGCCTTGTGTATCAACGGCAGCATTCCGGCTCCCGCGCTTTACTTTACCGAAGGCGATACGGCCGTTATACGCGTGCACAACCGGCTCGACACGCCTACCTCCATTCACTGGCACGGCGTGCTGGTTCCGCAGGAACAAGACGGCGTACCGTATCTCACTTCGGCTCCGGTTATGCCCGGAACTACGCACGAGTACCGGTTTCCGGTAGTTCAGAACGGTACGTACTGGTACCATTCGCATGCCGGGTTGCAGGAACAGGAAGGGCTGTACGGCGCTTTTATCGTTCGGAAACGTCCCGATGCGCCCGACCTCCGGGAACACGACATCCTTCCGGATTATACGCTGGTGCTGAGCGACTGGACAAACGAAAAGGCAGCCCAGGTAAACCGGCGCCTGCACGTAGGTTCCGACTGGTATTCGATTCGGAAGGGGAGCGTACAAAGCTATTGGGAAGCTATCCGGCGCCACGCCTTTAAAACCAAACTGGTAAACGAATGGAAGCGGATGACGGCGATGGACGTAAGCGATGTGTATTACCCTTGTTTCCTGGCGAACGGCGAACGGGATACCTACATTGCTCCGTTCAAGGCCGGACAAAAAGTCCGGCTCCGCATCATCAACGGCGCCTCGTCCACTTATTTCTGGCTCCGGTATGCCGGCGGCAAAATCACGGTAGTGGCCAGCGACGGGAAAGACGTGGAGCCGGTGGAGGCCGACCGGATGATTATCGCCGTTTCCGAAACGTACGACGTGGTGCTGACCGTGCCCGAGGATAACCGGCGGTACCAGTTTATGGCCACTGCCGAAGACCGGAGCGGCTCGGCTTCCTTGTTTTTAGGCTACGGGCGCGTGGTGGAACTGGAGCCCCTTCCGCCGCTCGATTATTTCGCCGGAATGAAGATGATGAACAAGATGATGAAGATGAACGGCGATATGGATAGCGGAGGAATGAAGATGACCCTGCAAAAGATGGATATGAACGAAGCGATGTATCCGGAGCTGGCCGGTCGAACGACCGGCGGGATGCAGGCGATGGACATGCACGGTAACGGCAGTATGCACGGAACGATGCAAAGCGACAGGCCGGATACGGGCGCTAAAGGAGGCGCTATGCACCAGTCTGCCGCCTGTCCGCAACCGGCTAACGGCCGAGGCATCAATCGGAATGAAAGCACTATGCATGGTCATTCGATGTCCGGCGGTACGGATTCGGCGGCTACCGTTACCACGCTGAATTACGCCATGCTCCGGTCGCCGGTCGAAACCTCGCTTCCCGGCGGCGTACCGATGAAGGAATTGCGGTTCGAGCTTACCGGCAATATGGAGCGGTATGTATGGTCGCTCGACAATAAAACGCTTTCTGAGGCCGACAAGATTCCGGTAAAAGAAGGAGAGAACGTGCGCATTATCCTGTACAACAATACCATGATGCGCCATCCGATGCACCTGCACGGCCATTTCTTCCGGTTGAAAAACGGGCACGGAGCATACGACCCCTTGAAATTTACAGTCGACCTGATGCCGATGGAAACCGATACCATCGAATTCAACGCCGACGTAAAAAGCCGAGGCAACTGGTACTTCCACTGCCACGTGTTGTACCACATGATGAGCGGAATGGGGCGTATTTTCCGGTACGACGATTCGCCGCCCAACCCGCAATTGCCCTGCCCCAAAGCCGCCATGCGAAAAGTGTACCGGCCCGACCGGCGCTATTATTTTACCGCCCGCAACGACTTCGCCACCAACGGGAATATCGGCAGCCTGGAGTTGGGTAGCACGCGCTGGAGCTTCCAGGGCGAATGGCAGATAGGGTATAAAGACATACGCGGGTATGAAGCGGAAGCCCGTTTCGGCCGTTACTTCGGAAAGAAACAATGGTTGTTTCCGTACGTCGGTATCGACTGGCGGTACCGGAAAGGGGAACGGCATGAAAAGAACCTGTTCGGGCAACGGTATAAAAAAGACCGGCGGCTGGCGGGTAATTTCGGCATACGCTATACGTTGCCGCTCCTGTTTATCCTCGACGGTCGGGTAGATACCCGCGGAAAAGTGCTTTTCCAGTTGGAGCGCGACGATATTCCGCTTTCTTCGCGCTTACGCATGAACCTGATGGCAAACACGGATAAGGAGTATACCGTGGGGCTGCGTTATATTTTAACTCCGTACGTAGGGGTAGGGGTCAACTACGACAGCGAACTGAAATTCGGCGGCGGTATTACGCTCACTTACTGATACGGAGCGGCGGTAACGCTTCCGTTTTTTTACAAATCGCATCTGCAGGCGAAAAGAACAGGTACCGGCGGGGGGCCGGCGGAGCTTGGCTTCTCTTACAAATAATATCCGCAAAAGAAGGCGGCATACGTCAAGTCGCCCGCCACCAACAGTGTGAGCCGTTGCTTGAATTTCAAATCGTATTTTTCCGCTTTCAGCCGTTTCAGCTCGCTGAAAGGCTCCAATAATCCGTTTATATTAGCAGGAAGGAAGAAAGGGGCGAAGAAGAAGAATGCCGCCATCTTCCAATACGGGTAGCTTTCGGCGCGGTTTTTCCCGTTACGCCTGTCTTCGGCCCGGGCTGCTGCTTCCAGCCGTTTCAGGAAACGGTTTTCGCTTTCGCCGAGTACGCCGGAGATCTGTTCCGATGAAAAGCCCCGGCGTTTCAATTCCGTCTCTGCCGCCCGTACCGCTTCTTCGGGATAGTCGCCGCTTACGTTGTTCGTTATCAGGAGAAGTTCGTCGGCGGTTCTGTTTTTTATTTCTTTATTGTTGTCGGGATATGCCATCTTACTTACCGTGTTTTATCGCTTTTCGATTGCTGTTGTTTATCGGATGGTTCAAAAATACGTTATCTAATCGGAATAATCTTCTGTCGAGCTCCTTAAAACGTGTTTCCTTCTTCTTCTTTCGATGTATTCTGTAAGGTAAAGATCGTACAAAGCGGGAACAAAGCCGGCTTTTATCCGTTCGTTTTGCCGGATGGCGGCCGAATAAACCGCCGGGCGGTAAAGGCGGCTTGCGATTTTTTTCCTATGTTTGTTCCATGAAATCGCAACTACTTATCGGCGCCGCTTCGTCGGGAAGCGGAAAAACTACTTTTACGCTGGGGTTGCTCCGGGCGCTGCGTAACCGGGGGCTCGCGGTGCAACCCTTTAAATGCGGCCCCGACTATATCGACACCCAATACCATACGATGGCGGCCGGAAACGAATCGGTGAATCTCGACAGTTACTTATCGTCCGCCGGGCATATCCGGGAATTGTATGCCCGTTACGGCGCCGGTGCCCGGGTGTGTGTTACCGAAGGCGTAATGGGCTTGCTCGACGGGTACGACGGTATGAAGGGCAGTAGTGCAGAGATTGCCGGTTTGCTGGATTTGCCGGTGGTGCTGCTGGTAAACGCCAAGTCGACAGCGTATTCGGTGGCGCCGCTTATTTACGGATTCAAGCATTTTTGCAGCGACCTGCGTATTGCGGGCGTCGTATTCAATAAAGTGGCTTCGCCTGCTCATTACGCATCCTTGTTGCAGGCATGCCGCGACGTCGGGGTGGAAAGCCTGGGGTACCTGCCGTTCCGGAAGGATATGGAAATTCCTTCGCGCCATTTGGGGCTTACCCTCGAAGAAGGATTCCGTTTCGATGCCTTTACCGGCCGGATAGCGGAACTGGTGGAAACGCACGTCGATATAGATCGGCTGCTCGAAGTTACCGCTTCGCCTTTTCCGGTTGTGCCGGTTGCCGGTGCAACGGCCGGTACCGGATGCGGTTCGCTTTCGGATTTGAAAATCGCCGTTGCCCGCGACGAGGCTTTCGATTTTATGTACCGGGAGAATATCGCCCGCTTGCAACAAGC
>DBGBSM010000245.1:0-4904 GCA_048468815.1 Parabacteroides sp. | reverse complement strand
TTTACCGGGTTAATCGGTAAATGGTGCACGCAAATGTATTAAACTTATTTCTAAGCGCATCGGAAGGCGGTAAAAAAGTGGCCGTTTCTTTTTCCGGATAAAACGGCTTCGTTTTCCGTGTGCCGTTTGCAGAGAACATCTAAAAAGGTTTATAAGTGTATATAGCGTAATTTTATTTGTAAATATTAGTATTTTTATAGGATGATATTTCAAGAAAGAATGTTACATTGCATCCCGTTAACAAAATGTAAAATTACTTGTTGTTCCGGACGATAGATGGCCCTTCCGCCTTCGGATAGTGTAGATGTATAATAAAATAATAAGCGAAAATGGAAAAAACGGAATTTTATAAAATGTTACCGCTTATCCTAATCGTATCGATAACTATATGGGCCAACTCGTACTTTTTGCAGGGAGATTTATTTCCGATAGCGCACGGAACTGTACGGGGTGGCATTGTTTCGGCTTTCGGCGTTGCGGTTATTTGGGCGGTTGCTTTCGGTATGCTGCTTTTGATACGCTATTTTCAGCAGAAAAGAAAATAGGGAAGTAAGAGCTTTACTGCTTTATTTCAGTAATCGTCAAGAGACAAAAATGGAAAATTCAAATTTTATCCATCTCCTATATGCTAAATAATAGGAAGCGTATGACTATACTAACGGAGCTGATTTTGTCGGTTTTAATCGTGTTATGTTTTTCATTCAGAAATACGGTCTGTTATCCTTGAAAAGCCCATTTGCTCTTTTCCCTTATTAAATCGCATTTTTATCGAGCCCCCGAGCCGTCGGTATGAACCCTCCTTGAACAGCCGGTGCGAGGTAATAATTCTTTTCATGAATACTGTTCTGTTCCGATGGCTTTTATGATGATGCCGACTGGTGTGCTGAGTTGCCCGGTTAACTTGTTCGGTACTTGTTCGGTCAACTTATTCGTTCTTATCATAGAAACGAACCGGCTTATGCCGGTTCCGTCCCCATCCTGTCGCGCCGGTTTACGCACAGGGCTTATTCTTCCCACTCGAACCCGCTTACCGAGCGGATGTCGGCCGAGGAAGAGCCGATATGCACTTCGAATTTTCCCGGCTCGGCCACCCAGGCGTGCCCGGCTTCGTCGAAGTACTTCAAGTCGTCGGCAGTGAGCCGGAACTCCACCGTTCGTTCTTCGCCCGGCTCCAATGCGATTTTCCGGAAACCCTTCAGTTCCTTGTACGGACGCTCTACCGATGAGGCTACGTCGCGTACGTACAACTGAACCGTTTCCTGGCCGGCGCGCGTTCCGGTGTTCCGTACCGGGATGCGTACGGTTAACGTATCGTTTCCGTGGAGTATGCGGTGCGGGGCCGAGGCTTTGCCGTATCCGAAATCGGTGTAGCTCAAGCCGTGCCCGAAGGGAAAGAGCGGTTTTATTTTTTGCTTTTCGAACCAGCGGTAACCCACGAAGACGCCTTCGTTGTACGTGATGTTTTTATCGCCGGGATATTCGCCTACGGCATGCGCGGCGTAGTCGGCGAGCTTTACGCCGTATGTGAACGGCAATTTGCCGGAAGGGTTCACGTCGCCCGCCAATACCGACGCTAACGCATTCCCTGCCTCGGTTCCCAGGTACCACCCCTGTACGATGGCGCCTACTTTACCGGCCCACGGCATCGCCACGGCATTCCCCGAGATAATCACCACCGCCGTTCGCTTGTTGGCCCGGATTAACGCGTCGATTACCCGGTCTTGCCCGTAAGGCAACTCCAACCCCTTGCGGTCGGAATCCTCGCACTCCTGGAAACGGTCTTTGTTCAGGCCGCCGGCGAAAATCACCGCGTCCGCGTCCTGGGCCAGCGCCACGGCTTCGGCTATCAGTTCCTCGGGCGTACGCGCGTCGTTCAGGTCTTGCCCGGTGGTAACGCCGTTGTACGAGTTCGAGCTTCCGCTTACGTACCCGCGGGCATATACCACTTCCGCCCGGTTGCCGAAGCGGTTTTTCAGCCCGTCGAGCAGGTTCGTTTCATACCGGGCTTTCAGCGACGAACTTCCGCCGCCTACCGTCATCATCTTTACGGCGTTTTCGCCTACCACCAATATCCGGTTTACCTTATCCGGCTCGATGGGAAGCGTCCGGTTCTTGTTTTGCAAAAGCACGATTCCTTCCTGGGCGATTCGCCTGCCTGCCAACGCGTGCGCTTCCGTACCGAACGAACCCCAGGGCCGTTGCTTGTTCATCGTGGTGCGGAAGGCCAGCCGCAGGATGCGGCGCGCTTTCTCGTTTACAACCGCCTCGTCGATTTCGCCCGATTGCAGCATCCGGAGGAACGGCTGTGCCAGGTAGTACCCGTCGTAGGCATTGGCCGAGCCGGTGGAAAGGCCGTTCGTGCCCGTGCCGAATTCCATATCCAGCCCGTTATACGCGGCTTGTTTCGTGTCGTACGTGCCTCCCCAGTCGGAAACCGTTACGCCGTCGAAGCCCCATTCGCCGCGCAGGATGTCGTTCAGCAAGTACCGGTTGTGGCAACAGTGCTCGCCTTTGTACAAATTGTACGAGCCCATCAGCGCCCAGGCGCCCCCTTCCTGCACGGCGGCTTTGAAGGCGGGCAGGTAAATTTCGTACAAGGCGCGGTCGCTTACGGTTACGTTCACCGAATGGCGGTGCACCTCCTGGTTGTTCAGGGCGAAATGTTTTACGCAGGCGGCCACCCCGTTTTGCTGTACCCCCTGTATGTAAGGCACTACCATGCGCGAGGCGAGGTACGGGTCTTCGCCCATATATTCGAAGTTGCGGCCGTTGAGCGGCGTGCGGTAAATATTCACGCCGGGGCCTAACAGGATGTTTTTGTTGCGGTAGCGCGCTTCTTCGCCGATGGATTGGCCGTAGAGCCGCGCTATATCGGGGTTCCAGGTGGCGGCCAGGCAGGTAAGGGCGGGAAAGGCGATGCACGAGTCGTTCGTCCAGCCGGCCTGGTTCCATTCGTCCCAGAGCACTTCGGGGCGGATGCCGTGGGGGCCGTCGGTAGTCCAGTTCTCGGGAATGCCCAGCCGGGGCACGCCGGCCGAGCTGAATTTCGACTGGGCGTGGCACAGGGCTACTTTTTCTTCCAGCGTCATGCGGCTCAGGGCGTCGTCGATGCGAGCTTCCACCGGTTTCGAATCGTCCAGGTAAACGGGCGGCTTATCCTGTGCGTATACGCACGAGGCGGCTGCCATACAGGCTATCGCCATTTTAATCTTTTTCATATTCGTTGTTTTTCAATTTGTATTGCTCTGTAAATCTACAGCCGGACGCGGTTGTATCCGTTGCGAAGATAAGCGATTTTTTCGCCGCTTACACGAAATCGATAAAAAAGTCCACCAGGCTTTTTCCTTCCGGAATGGCCAGTTTTTTCCGCAGGCGGTAACGCGCCGTTTCGATGCCGCGCACGGTAAGGTTCGTAAACTGGGCGATGTCTTTCGTGGAAAGATTCAATCGCAACAGGGCGCAGAACCGCAAATCGTTCGGCGTGAGGTTCGGGTATTGCTTCCGCAGGTTCCGGAAAAAATTCTTGTGAATCAGGTCGAAGTTCTTGTGGTAAATATCCCAGAACTCCTCGTCGTTCAGGTTGCCGCCCATTTGGTTCAGCATCCGGTCAACCTCCTGCTGGTTGATGTCGCCCTTGCGCTTCTGTTCCAGCATGGCCGCTTTCAGGTTCTCCACGGTTTTGTGCTGCACCACCGCGTCGAGCGCCAGGCTGGCCAGCTCCTTGCTTTTTACCTGTAGCTCCGCTTCGAGCAGTTGCTCGCGTTGCTGTGCGATGATATGCTCCTGTTCCAGTATCTTGAAATCTTGCTTGATTTTCTCTTCTTCGAGTTCTTTTTGCCGTTTCCGGAGCATGTGGGCGGTGTGCCAGCGCGAATAGAAATAAATGAGGCCGCCGATAAGCAGCAGGTAGAAAATCCAGGCGTATACCGATAAGTAAAACGGACGCGGATTCCGGAAATAATATTCCGTGGAGCTTAGCACTTCGCCTTGTACGTTTTTTACCGAAGCCGTAAAACGGTAAGCGCCGTAGCCTAAGCTGCCGTAGGTAATTGCCGGGTCGGCCGATTCCGAGGCGAGGTGGAGCCCGTTGCCCGTAAGGCGGTAATGAAAAACAAGCGGCTCGCAGTCGAAATTGGGGTACGACAAGCGGAAGGTGATGTCGCCCCGGATTCTTGCAGGCGCATTCTTTCCGGCTGTAACGGGCAACTCGTACAGGCTGTGGTCTTGTGCCAGCGACGTTACCTTGCCGACGGTTAACTTTCCCGGCTCCGGGCACGCGCTTTTTTCCGCTTCCGTATCCAGGCGGCCGATGCCGTTGTTGAGGCAAAAATACGTAACGGAGCCGTCTACATGCACGTTGTTGTTATTTTCGTTGCATTCCAGGCCGAAAAACGACGAGGGCACGAACCGTTCGATGCGGAACGTATCGCTTTCGTACTTAATCAGCGTATAGCCCCGGTAATCGGTGAGCCAATACGTCGCATCGTCTACCGGTACGGCGGTGTTCACGCCGTTCGGTAAAATCGAGTTCAGCCGGGTAAAGGGGATGATGCGCCGGTTGAGGTCGTCGAAGGTATACGTCCGCTCGCTGTCCGACAACACCACCCGGCCGCGTATCTTCATCACATGCATCAGGCTCGCGCTGTTTTTCTCGTCGGACAACGACTTGATATAAACGCTCTTCTCAGCTTTCGTCAAATCTTTCGAAAGTGCTATTTTATAGATGCCGCGGCTCATGTGGGCCGCCCAGATGGTACCGGTGTGGTCTACTTCGAACTGGCGTACCGGGTTTTGGAAGCCGTCTACCGTATGCGCGTACTCCCATAGGCCGTTTTTCTTCCGGTAAATACGGAATTTGTAGTACGATGATTCGATTAAAATGTCTTGTCCGTTTATCCGGCAGC
>DBGBSM010000244.1:0-2519 GCA_048468815.1 Parabacteroides sp. | reverse complement strand
GCTGCTGCAGATCGTCGAACGTGTTGGCCGTGCCGCCGATAATGAACCAGTCGCCCGCCAGCTTCCGCGCCTCGGGCACCGGCATGTCCGTTTTCCCCAGGTGCACGCCGTCGGCCTTGAGCTTTAAAGCCAGCTCCACGTGGTCGTCGAGAATAAAGGTTGCCCCGTACCGGCGGCACAGTTCCTGTACCTCGAGCGCCGTTCGCTCCACTTCGGAGAGCGGTGCGTCTTTCATGCGCAGTTGTATCCAGCGGCACCCGCCTTCCAGGGCGAGTGCGGCCGACCGGAGATACGAACAGTTCTCCGTTTGATGGGTAATGAATTGCAATTGTCTCATTTGCCTGGTTTATTTAAGGTGTCGCGGAGCCGGCGGAAACGCTGTAGCAGCGCACCGGTGTCGCGGCTTGCGGCATAATCCTGCCACAAAGCGCCCAGTACGGCCGCCCCGCCGAATCCGTAGGGTTCGATTTGCGGAATCGTGCTCCAATCCATGCCGCCCAAGGCGATGACGTGCGAGTCGATAAGTCCCGCTTCGGCCGCTGCACGCAAGGCCGGGGCCGTGAACCGGCTGCCGTATCCTGTTTTCGACAGGCTGTCGAAGATAGGACTCAGGAAAACATACTCGTATCCGCCGCACGCTTTCAATTCCTCTACGGAATGGCACGAACGGCTCACACTACCCCGGAATCCGGCGGGAGCCGCCGGGTTGCGCCGGTTCAGGTGCACGCCTTTCAGCCCCAGTTCGCCGGCCAGCGGGAAAGCGTCGTGCAGTACGATTCGCGGATAGAAAGCCGGCGGAAGGGTTTGTAGAAACGTCCTGATTTCCGCTTCGGAACTTTCCGGCTTGCGCAGGTGGAACGTTTCCAGCCCTTCGCCTACCAACCGGCAAACCGCTTCGGCTTCGCCCGGAAAGAAACGGGGAAGGGAAACGGCAATCAGTTTCTTTTCCTTATACATGGTTATCCGGTGTGTCGAGCGGTATCTTACGCAGGGGCGACGGAGCGAAAAAGTGGTTTACCGGGCCGTGCCCGTTTCCCGTTTGTACGTCCGCTCCCTGCCGGAGCGCCTCGGATATATATGCTTTGGCCGCAAGTACGGCCTGGCGTAAGTCGCGCCCGAGCGCCAGGTAGGCGGCGATAGCCGACGAAAGCGTGCAGCCCGTACCGTGCGAATTGCCGGTGCGTACCGTGTCGGTACGGAGGTAAAGCGGTTCTTCTCCGGGAAGAAACAGCATATCGGTGCTTTCTTTATCCGCCAGGTGGCCGCCCTTCATCAGCACGGCCCGGCACCCCAGCTCCAGCAATCGCCCGGCGGCCCGTTCCATTTCCGGAAGGTTCCGTACCGGGAGGCCGCTCAGCAGCTCCGCTTCGTCGAGATTGGGAGTAATCAACGTGGCGCAGCCGAACAAACGGCTCTTTATCGCTTCCACGGTATCGTTCTCTATCAGGCGGCAACCGCTGGTGGATACCATTACGGGGTCTACGATAAGGTAAGGCGGCCGGTACCGGCGTATCGCTTCCGCTACGCAGAGCACGGCTTCGGTATTGTGCAGCATGCCTGTTTTTACGGCATCCACCTGCAAGTCGTCGAATACGGCTTCGAGCTGCTGTTGCACGATGCCGGGCTCCACGGCTTGGATGCCTTTCACTTCGCAGGTATTCTGGGCGGTGACGGCGGTAATTACCGACGCACCGTATACGCCCAGCGCCGAAAATGTTTTCAGGTCGGCCTGGATACCGGCGCCTCCGCCGCTGTCGGAGCCGGCAATGGTAAGCGCTACGGGATAACGGAATAAAGTCGTATTGTTCATAGAAACGAAAAAGAGGGGAAAGTTACGTACGGCAAGAGTCTGTATCCGGTTGTATTCCCTCCGGCGGCATTACCCGCATCAGGTGTAATGGGTATGATCTCAGCCCGTACAGTATGGCACCCCTTTTCGCGGGCAAAGATAGGCCATTCGGTTTTACCGCACAAAAGAGAAGTGTTAAATTTAAAAGTGCCGCGAAAGAAAAAGGGGGCTTCGGGCCCCCTTTTCTCCTATTACCGCATGCGGCTTCAGTAGCGTTTTCCTACTTCTTCCCAGTCGATAATATTCCAAAGAGCGTTTAAGTGGTCGGGACGGCGGTTCTGGTAGTCCAGGTAGTAGGCATGTTCCCATACGTCGAAACCGAGGATGGGCGTCATGCCGTGCGCTACCGGGTTGCTGCCGTTGGGTTCCTGGGTAATGACCAGCTGCCCGTTCGGGTCTTTGGCCAGCCATGCCCAACCGGAACCGAACAGCGAGGTTCCGGCTTTGGTGAATTCTTCCTTGAAGTTTTCGAACGAGCCCCACTGGTCGTCGATGGCTTTTGCCAGGGCTCCGGTGGGTTTTCCTCCGCCGTTAGGCGAGAGGGAAAGGAAATATAAGTTGTGATTCAATGTTTGCCCGGCATTGTTGAAGATGGGGCCGTCGGATTCGCGTACAATCGTTTCGAGGTCGGCTTCTTCGAACGGCGTTCCCTGAATCAGCTTGTTTAAGT
>DBGBSM010000243.1:0-2555 GCA_048468815.1 Parabacteroides sp. | reverse complement strand
GGAATGTGAAACTGGCGGTGGCCCTGGCGGTTTTGTTGGTTATATTGTGGTATTTACTGTTTAGATGAGCGATGTAATTCACTTATTGCCGGATAGTATTGCAAATCAGATTGCAGCCGGCGAAGTAATCCAGCGTCCGGCTTCCGTAGTGAAAGAACTCGTGGAAAATGCGGTGGATGCGGGAGCTGCGACGATTCAGGTAATTATAAAAGATGCCGGGAGAACGCTGATACGGGTAATCGACGACGGAAAAGGGATGTCGGAAACGGATGCGCGGATGGCTTTCGAACGGCATGCTACTTCTAAAATTACAACGGCGAACGATTTGTTTTCGCTTCGTACCATGGGATTTCGCGGCGAGGCGCTGGCTTCGATTGCGGCTGTGGCGCATGTGGAGTTGCGTACGCGGTTGAAAGGAAGCGAGTTGGGAACTTGTTTGGTAATTGCCGGCTCGAATGTGGAGAGTTCGCAGCCCGACGGGTGCGCCGAGGGGAGTTCATTTGCAGTGAAAAATTTATTTTTCAATGTGCCGGCCCGGCGTAAGTTTCTGAAATCGAACGAAACGGAGTTCCGGAATATTATGAGCGAGCTGGAACGGATTGCGCTCGTTAATCCGGGTATAGCTTTTTTGTTGTATCATAACGATGTGGAAATTTTTAATCTGCCGTCGTCCGGATTACGGCAGCGAATTTTAAATATATACGGGAAAAGCCTGAATCAAAAGCTCCTTTCGTTGGATGTTAAAACTTCATTAGTGGAAATCACGGGGTTTATAGGGCGTCCGGATTCGGCCAAGAAGCGCGGGGCGTTGCAGTTCTTTTTTGTAAACGGACGTTTTATGAAACATCCGTATTTTCATAAAGCGGTGATGCAAGCCTACGAGCATCTGATTCCGGCCGGGGAAATGCCGAATTATTTTATTTATTTTACATTAGATCCGGCCACGATCGATGTGAATATCCATCCTACCAAAACGGAAATCAAATTCGAGAACGAACAGGCTATCTGGCAGATTTTGATGGCGGTAATCAAAGAGGCGTTGGCTAAATCGAGCGCGGTACCTTCGATCGATTTCGACGTGGAGGATGCAATCGATATTCCTGTATATACCCCGGCGCAGAATTCCGGTTTTTCTTCGGCGACTCCGACGGTGCAGGTAGATACGAATTATAATCCTTTTAATACGAGTGCATCTGATGCGAGTGCGTCGTATAAACGGCCCGAGTTCGATTGGGAAAAACTGTATCAGCGTTTCGAGAACGAACGGACGGAAGCGGTGGAAGAGGAGTTTTTCGAAGTTTCGGGTACGAAAGACGATTCGTCGGAGTCTGGTTCTGTCGAAGTATTATCGGCCGGCACATTGTTTACGGAAACAAGCGCCCGGTATTATCAGTATAAGTTTAAGTATATCGTTACTTCTCTCAAGTCCGGATTGGTATTGGTAGACCAGCACCGGGCGCATATCCGGGTTCTATTCGACCGGTATATGGGGCAGATAAGCCAGCAAAAGGGCGTTTCGCAAAAAGTGTTGTTTCCCGAAATCGTAGAGTTTACTCCTTCGGAAGCCGCTATGTTACCGGCATTGCTCGGCGAAATGCATTACATGGGGTTCGAGTTGGATGATTTGGGTAGTAACAGCTATGCGATTAACGGGCTTCCGGCCGGCGTAGAAAATCAATCTCCCGTAGCATTGGTAAAAGATATTGTGAATAAGGCGATTGAAACGGGCTGCGAAATCCAGGAGGAAATCCGGGAAGCGCTGGCGTTGGCGTTGGCAAAAACGGCTGCCATTCCTTACGGAAAAGCCTTGTCGAACGAGGAAATGGATCATTTGGTTGCTTCGTTGTTCTCATCGTCCTCGTCGAATCATACGCCGGACGGAAAAACCATTATCACTGTTTTGGCGGAAGAGGAGTTAGAGAAGCGGTTTAAGTAAGGAATGCCGGGAAGGGGCCTTGGAGCTGCATGTGTTGAAACGGTCGCGGTTGAAGATAATAAGTGGAATATGGTAAAGGAAGTAACTATCAGAAATTACAAATCGGTTTATTCGGCTTTTCTGGAATTAGGAAGAATCAATGTTTTTATAGGACCGAACGGTGCCGGAAAATCCAATTTGCTGGAAGCCGTTGCGATGTTTACGGCCGAACAAGCCGGTGCGATTCGTGTGGAGGATTTGATCGGCAAAGGAGTACGGATTGCCAAGCCGGACTTGACGGTAGGTTCTTTTTACGGCAGGCAAAGCTCAAAAATAATCGAAGGCTCCTTAAAGGGGGATGTAGCCGGAAAATTGTATAATAAAATATACAAGCTGGTTTGCGAGGATTGGGAAAAGGGGTATTCCGACTGGATAAACGAATACCGGAATCATCCGCTGATGAATATAGAGCATTTTATCCGGAACAGTGTTTTACTGGGGGGGACGTTGAAAGATTCGCTTCGGGATACGAGCGCCGGTTCGGTAGAGGGATGCAGGAACTCGCTGAATACGTTTAAGTCATTGGAAAGAACGTTTGAAATAAAAGAAAACAAACGAACTCCGATGTCTAACTATACGG